>NZ_CCBH010000210.1:0-28151 GCF_001368935.1 Novosphingobium sp. KN65.2 | reverse complement strand
ACCGGGACGATGATTTTCATCGAACTAATCCCTCGTGTATTGTAATCCCGTATCGCGAGCCGCGCATGGCATTCATGCGCGGCTTGCGACATTCAGTTCCGGGCCGACCAGGGGCCAAGCTCGGACACTTCACGCAGGAACGGAACTTCGTCGCTTTCAGGCTTCTCGAATTCACGCGCGTAGCGGTGTCCGCTGAAGACCGCCGCCGCAATCGTGCCCGGTGCAAGACTGTCACCGATCCGCGAGAAGGACTTAATGCCGGCATCGCGCACCTGATCGCCCATTGCGGCAAGCGCATTGTAGACGGAATCATGCGAAGTTCGCGAGGTCACCATCACCACCGAATTCGCTTCGATGGTCGTCTCCCGCCCCGTGAATGCACATGCCAGCTTCGCGGACTGATCGCTGAAGCCCACAAGCCCCTGATTGGCCACAATCGTAACGCCCTTGTCCAGCAGCCGCTTCTGGATGCGCGGCTGCTCGAGCGTATTTGCGGTCCATCCCGAAACGACCGGTGCCGGCGTCACCAGCGTGACATCAAGCCCCAGATCCCGCAACTTCTCGGCAATGACGCCGCCCATGTAATAATGGTCGTCATCGAAAACCACGGTCGGTCCGGTGGGAATGCGGCCAGCCATGATGTCATCCGGCGTATAGATCACCTTCTCATCGAGACCTGCAAGCGGCGTGCGGTGATAACGGGCAACGCCGTCGCGGCGCCATGAAGAGCCCGTCGCAAGCACGACCCGATCGAATTCCGCACCCAGGATTTCGTCGGCGGACATGTGGCTGTCCATATAGATCTCGACATTGGCGAGCTGGTGCAGCTGACCGAGACGATAGTCGCGCACGCGGCCCCAGGCAGAGAGACCTGGCAGCAAGGGCTCACGCAACACGCGCCCGCCCAGTTCGGTCGTCGCTTCGGCCAGGGCGACTTCGTAGCCGCGCTTGCCCAGCGAGACCGCACACTCCAGGCCGGCAGGGCCAGCGCCGACGACGAGAACGCGATCCTGGCTTTCCCGCGCAGGGATCAGTTCCGGATGCCAGTTACGCCGCCATTCTTCGCCCATGGTCGGGTTCTGCGTGCAGCGGATCGGCGTGTAGGTATTGTCGGCAGCCGCGCAAATATTGCAACCGATGCATTCGCGGATGTCGTCGAGCCTGCCTTCCTTGATCTTGTTGGGAAGGTAGGGATCCGCGATCGACGGGCGGGCGGCGCCCACCATGTCGAGCACACCCCGACGTACCTGCGACACCATCGTGTCAGGCGACGTGAAACGTCCGACTGATACGACGGGCTTGCTGGTGACCTGCTTGACGAAGGAGACATAATCTTCGTGCACCGCCTCTTCGCCAAATCGCGAAGGCCGCGAGTCATTGGACCAGTCGCCAACCGTCACGTCCCAGAGATCGGGAAGATCCGCCAGCATCTCGATAAGATCCCGGCCTTCCCCGTCCGAGCACAGTCCCGCCGGGCCGACCAGTTCGTCGACGCAGATGCGGACCGGCACAGCGCAGGTGTCGCCGACGGCGTCCTTTGTTTCCTCGATCAGTTCGCGCAAAAGGCGCGCGCGGTTCTCCAGCGAGCCGCCATATTCGTCGGTCCGCTGATTGTATCGGCGCGACAGGAACTGCATCGGCGTGGTCAGGCCGTGCGCAGCATAGACATAGATAAGGTCGAACCCGGCCTGCTTCGCGCGGCGCGCTGCGGCGGCATGCCACCGGCGCAGATTCCGGATGTCTTCCTTGTCCATCGCACGCGACTGGACAGGATCATAGGAAACAACCGTGTGCGACGAAGGCCCGAGCGGGATTTCGCGCGAAATCCGGTTCTGCGCCCGAAAACCGTGATGGCCAAGCTCGACACCGGCAAGCGAGTCAAACTCGTGAATGGCGTCGGCCGCTCGCGCCAGGGCGGGGATGTCCCGGTCGTCCCACAGGCGCGCTTCGTTGTGCGGCGAAATGTCGGCGGAGGGATGAATTTCGCAGACTTCGGTGCACACGACTGCCCAGCCGCCTTCCGCCTTGACGCGCCGCATGGCCGCCATGCCGGACGGGGCCCGGTGCCCCATGCCGTTGCAGTGCGGGACTTGATAGAAGCGATTCTTGGCCGTTACCGGCCCAATCTGCACTGGTTCGAACAAAATGTCGTAACGGGACCCGTTCAATTGCACCTCCTAAAGTTGGGTTGGCGGGCTCCCATGCAGGTCCAATCGACAATTGCCCCCACACGGCAAAACGAGAGCAAAATGCCCTCGCCATTCCCGTCATCCAATTCTGCCTGGATTATATACGCCAGCTACGGACCAATTATATACATAATGCAACAATGGTGTCAATATGCATTCTTGGTTGCAAATATGAAACAGTCTTGCCATGGATATCTGGCGGGATTGTCCCGCTGTCAGCCTTGGAGAGACGTGATGTCCCAACTCGTAAGATTTTCTAGCCCGGATACGGTTACGCCGCCTTATGGACCCTATTCCCACGTTGCGACTGTATCGGCTGACGCTGAGCTGGTATTCCTTTCTGGCCAGGTCGGCGAACTCCCCGACGGCAGCCTTCCGGAGAGCATCGAAGATCAGTACCTGCAAACGATCAAGACCATCGCTGCCATCCTTGAAGCGGAAGGCCTTGGCCCGCAGAATATCGTCAAGCTCACCACTTATGTAACTGAACCGATCCCGGCCGATCGTCTCCGCGCTGCGCGCCATTCCGTATTCGGCGACATCAAACCGGCCGCCACCCTCCTTTTCGTGCCCCGCCTTGCCGCCGATGGTTACAAGGTTGAGATTGACACCATCGCGGTGCGCGCCGCGAAGTAAGTCTCAAGTAACAGACCTGACCAGTGGGGACTGACTGTTCAGTCCCCACTGGCCTGCGGTCAAAGCAAAAAGCGCGGCAAGTCCAGGTCATCCGACAGTCCCGTTTGCACCGCGTATCGTCTGCGATAGCGACAAACCCGCTCAAACAGACGGTCCGGCACGGTCAGACCAAACACGCCTGGTCGACGGGCACCGAGGCAATGACCGCGAGAGTCGCGCCCTGCACCGCTTAGATCGGCAAGCCCAGCCTCCAGCCGGGATCGTCTCCAGAACGACGGTCGGACCGGGAGTGCGGATTGCAAGTGCGGCCAGCAGCAAAACATCAGGATTCTATCGCGGACAACCCCAGCCATGCGATACGGCGCGGCGATGCTGTCATCGCCGCGCCGTTCATCCTGCACGATCCTGATCTTGTGAGGCAGCGCCGGGGCCCGCGGCCGATACCCCTTGCTACCCGTTCAGCGTGAGCCTTCACCGGCGCTACTGAATTGGAGGATTTGGACGTCATCCTCTTCACGTCGCCACGATACAGGACCCAGGCCTTGCTCAAGCCCCAAACTCATGTCCGGGCCATTGACTCGGTACGGGACGGGTCAGGACCAATGCGGGCGGATCTCATTCTACACGGCGATCAAGGTTCGCGCGTCGAATGACAGTGACTGATCCGCCCGGCGATCGGTGTGGTCGAATACGCCTTCTTCCACGGCCTGCGGGGGCCGCTGTTCAAAAGAACAGCGTCTCCAGCGTGAAGCCGATCCAGCGGCCGAGGAATATCACGGTTGTCCAGAGGATGAACGACAGGGCGCCGGAGATACGCGCGGCAGTCGGAGGCGGCATGTCTTCATCCCATTCGGCAATCCTGCGGTACGCAGTCGAATGGAACCAGATCATGTTCAGGCCGGCCAGCGCGATGAAGCCCAGCTTGACGAGAAACTGAGTATTGTTGGCGTAGGACACCGGATTCGACATGAACATGAGCGTTCCGGTGATCGCTGCCACGACGAACGCCACCCACGTGTAAGGCAACAGTTCAGCGGTCAGGCGTTGGGCACTTCTGCGATGCGATGCCACTCCGAAAAGCCGCAGATCGACGATCAGGATAGTGCCGAAGACGATCGCGATCGCCAATACGTGGAGCGATTCAAGGAGGGGAAAGGCGCTGGCGTTTTCGCGGATACCCGCGGACAGCGGCAAATCGTTAATTTTCTGGAGCGCTGTTTCTATATTCATGGCTGAAATCTTCCATTGGATGGAGGTAGGCGGCCGATGCCGTGGACATGAAGATCAGGTGTAGGCGATGAAACGCCCGCAAAAGATCACGGCACACCAAATGATCACCATCAACCAAGCCAGAGACTTGGAAGCTTCCGGAATAACCTCGCCTGCCATCGTATCGCCGGTCCGCAGAAGTGACTTGCGGGCCTTCAGGGTGACCAGGCTAGCACCGGCAACCAGCGCCATCTTGATCCAGAATAGGGTGTTACCCAAGGTACGGCCTGGCTCGGCCACGATCAGTACCGTGCCCGTCAGAAGCAGGACGACAAGTGCAACTTTCATCCACGGCAGGTAACGGCGAAGCACGTCCGCCTCCGGGCGATCGGTCGCGATGACTCCCGCCAAGCGAAGTTCGGTTAGAAGTGCGGATCCGACCACTACGGCGATTGCAAGAATATGCACCGTCTGGATGTTCGGGATGATCCACGTCGTTTCTCTGATCGCAGTCGAGACCGGAGTGGCGTAAAGCCATTCGCCGAATGCGGTTATGGACATTGCTATTTCCCCTCTCTGGGATGAGTGGCGGTCAGGCCCTGTTTTTCGATGAAATCTTCGGATTGACCCTACAGGCGGGGCGATCCGATCCAAGTTATGAAACGGTACTGTACCGGTACAACTGACGGTGTAGCGCAGGGAATGACACTGTTACAAAGCGGTGACATTACCGTTAAGTTATTGAATTTTCTATATATATTACAAGACCGTCGCCGGCCCGTTCAAAAGCTGCGTTTCAGGCCGAGCCTAACCTGCCTCGGTTCTGCAATCTTGCTGTTATATCCTTCCACCCCTTCCGCCGGTTCGCCGGGAAGTCGGGTGGTGTAGAAATAATCGACATCGTGCCCCTTGCTGTTCAGGGCATTGAGTAGATCCAGCGAAAGCTCCCATTTGCCGGGTGTGAAGGCGACCCTGGCATTGAGCAATGTGGTGGCGCTGCCCTTGGCACTGTTATCCTCGGTAAGGGCATGCGGCCCCAGATGCCGAACGCGCAGCGACGCGTTGATGCGGTTGAAATGCGTCGCGACGCCCAGCTCCCCGGCATTTCGCAATGCGCCGGGAATGTAGTTGGCACCGGCCGGCAGATCCACATAACGGGCTTTCGCCGCAGTCCAGACCGCGTCCAGCGTCAACCAGTTGCTGAGCTTCCACCACGCGGTAAGCTCGTATCCCTGGCGACGCCCGGCACCGCTGGGTTCAACCGCTCCGGAATCGCCGACATATATCAACTCGCTGGCGATCCGGCTCCACCAGTAGTTACCGGTGAACACCAGTCGTCCACGTTCCAACCGAAAGCCCAGTTCGCGAAAGTTGCCCTTGACCAGACCGGGTGCAGGTTCGGTCGGCGCAGTGACGCCTCTGGCATCATTGCTGTGAAACCCCTGACCGTAGTTCGCGTAGAGCGCCAAGCCGTCGGCTACTTCGACATTGGCTCCAATGCGCGGTGAATAGATGCTATCCTTGACCACACCGCTCCAGGCTGCCCCCGCCAGAGCCTTGGTTTCGAACCGATAGAAGTCCCCGCGAAGGCCGCCGACGATCATGACCGCCGGTACTGGCTTCCACTGCACTTCAGAATAGAGCGCCGCGGAATCTTCCTGCACGGCGAACCTGCTTCTGGTAAAATCGACCACACCTTGAATGGTGTGATCCAGTCCGACCTGGGAGATATCATCCGCTCGCCCTTCGGCCCCGAAAGTCAGGCTGAGCCCATCGCCGAGAGTAAATCGCTTTTCGATCCTGCCGCCATAGCCCCACATCTTCTCGTACTGTCGGAGTTCATCCCCGTTGACGGGATCGTCGAGAAAGTAGGTGAAGTTGGAAAGAAGGCTCCAGTTATAATGCTGCGCCCAGAGTGTCAGCCGCCAATCGTCCGCCCCATCGATGTTGAGCGTGAACGTCTGCCGGTCGGTCCTCCCGTTCAGGTAAGGATCAAGGGTGCCATAAGCGTCCTTGATCAATGTTCCGATCGCGCGTTCGGGAATTTGCTCGGTGGGATTCCACCGCGCACTGTAAAGGTTGGCACTCAACTGGATCTTGCCGAAAGGCACGTCCACCCCATACTTCAGCAGCCCCGAATAGCTGTTGAAATCCTCTGGCAGAGCCCAAGGCCCATCGTTGAATTTGGCTTGGCCTATGGCGAGCAGGTCCCCGCCAGCGACCGGGATTGATCCACCCCCAACCAGGCGCCGATATTGGAAACTGCCGGCTTCGGCGGTAACGAAGGGATCTAGCTGGCTCTTTGTCGTTATCCGCGCCGAAGCGACAAATCCGAAATCACCGTCATCGGCCCGATAGGGACCTTTGCGATAATCGATCCGCGCAACGGATTCCGGAATCAGCCCCCCTACGTCGAGATACCCCTGGCCATGACCATGCGTACGCAGATTCATGGGCATTTCGTCTATGTGCAGCGAAAAGTCCGTACCGTGGTCTAGGTTGAAACCACGTACGAAATACTGGTTCGCCTTGCCGCCACCGGAATGCTGCGTCGCTATCATTCCTGGAACGGCTTCCAGAAGTTCTGCCGGACGCAGCAAAGGCCGATCCGCCAGGTCTGCACCGGCGACTGCCCCCTCGCTGGCGGCAACCGAAGTACCGATGCGGTGCTCACCCCGGGCCGTCACGATGATCACGGGCAAGCCCGATGCCGGGCTGTCCTCCGCGCGTACCGGGGCTGCAATCGCTTCCGACAGTAAGCCACCGGCAAGGAGCAGTGCCCCTCCCCTCCATCGCGGCCTGCTTGTTCTTGGCAGCTTCATGACGCAGCTTCTCCCTTTCTGCGCGGGCGGTGTAACCGGCCCAATGCTGCCGATGGTTCGCAGATCCGGTTTGCGCGGCAAGTTACGAACGGTTCGGACAAAGAGCGAACGTGCGTGCGCCTTCGGGGCTTTTGGCCGCAAAAATGGACCGCCATGGATCGACAAGGTCCCGATTTCAGTGCCGACCTTGGTTCTGTTACGGGCCGTAACCCTGCTGCAACCCATCCGTTGTCGCAAATCCGGCCAAGTCTCACTTCAGTCACTCAGACGTTCTCCGAACACCGGTGGAGCACGTTTTCGGCCTGCCTGTACCGGTCATTTCTCTTGGTCTTTCGAGCCGAATCCGCGGCTTTGTTCCTGCGAAGTGGCGGGCAGGACGGTCAGGGGGCGGCTTCTCGTCCACTGCTGTCTTGCTATAGACGGTCAGGCGCCCTGATTGCGGCCAGCAAGCACGCACGGGCGGGTGCGGTGGCGATTTCGGACAAGCGTCAGGGGCAACAGCGAGGCCCCACGGAACCTCTCGTTCAAGCAGGGAGGCGCTCAGCCGGTACGAAATGTAGTCATGAGGACGCGACTAGCTAGCTTGACGGGCCTCAGATGAAAAACCTCGAACTGCGGCGGGAAGTGGGTCACCGTAATCAGCGAAAGCCGGTGCCTGCCCGCTCCCGCACCTGCCGCAGCCCTCCGATCCATTCGGGTGCAGTTTTCCAGCAGGGCAAGCAGGGCACTGGAAGTCGTGACCGCAATCGTGTGCCAGCACGTTGCGCAGGCCAATCATACGGGAAAAGTTCGGGCATGAATACGCCCGAACCTTTGCCGGCTCACACGTCGATGACGTGCGCTTGCCGTCTCGATAGCGGCTACTTGTTGGGGCGCTTCGAGTTCGGATACCAGAACGTCGTGTGGCAAGCCTCGCATCGCTCGTCGATTTCACCCCCGATCCGGCTGAGCGCTTCCGGATCCTTGTGATCGATCGCAGCGAGAGCTTCGACCGCACTTTCGCGCACGGCTCCTGCAAACTCATCGAATTCCGGCCGGTTGGCTTTCACCATGGCGTCGATCTGCTGCGGTGTCAGTTCACCCAGTCCGGCCTTGGTGCCCGAAGGTGCTGCGGGTCGACCGGGAATCATCGCCAGGTTCATGGACTCGATCAGGGTAATCGCGTGCCTGCGCACTTCGTGCCATTCCTCGTCCGTGCGCGGTTGGTGCTTGTCTACACCATTGGCGTTCGAAACGATCCAGACCGAGTTCCAGAGACCGTCCGCAGACGGATCTACCGTAGAATCCATCAGTTCCTTGATGCTCGCAATCGCCTTCAGCGGCGGGCTTTCCGTTACCGCATTTTCTGCGGCGGAACTCTTATGCGAGCCACAGCTGCTCAGTGACAGAGCAAGCACCGCCAGGGTGGCAACGGAGCGACGAATGCCGCGCCCGCTGACCTTCAACACACCGGACTTCCATGCATTCATTCCTGCTTGCCTTCCAATGTGATTACCCATGGCAGTGCCTTTCTCTGCTTTAGACCCCGAACGGGGTCACCGACGACGGTTCACTATCGTCAAAAATTGAGCCTGTACTGTACGCCGAGCTGACGGGGACGACTGACCACGCCACGCAGCACGCGTTCGTAGTTGCCGTCAGGTAGAAGCTCGCGGCGTTCGAAACCCGACATCGGCTGATCGCCATAAGTCAGGCGCTTGTCGAACAGGTTCTTCACATAAACCATCAACTGCGACTGCCCGAACTTCAGACCGATATTGCCGTTGACCAGGTTGAGCGGCTGACGAGTAAAGAACTCTGCATTCCCGTCGGCCACCGAAGGCACCTTCGTAGAACTGGTGTAGCTATAGTCAGCGGCGATGAAGAAGTCCAAATCGTCGCTAAGCGGTGCCTCGTAAGAGCCCGAAATGCTGGCAGTCCACTTCGGGACGAGGCCGAGAGGGCTGTTAGGCGGCTGAGGCAGGAAGCCGGGATCGATCAGCTTCGCATCGAGGTAGCCGATGCCCAATTGGAGCATGAGCGGTACTTCGGCGAAGGGGCGTCCGCCAATTTCAAACTCGCCGCCATTGATTCGCGCCTTGCCGGCATTGGTCACGAACGTCAGGCCGCAAGTGGGAAGCGTGGCAACCTGCTGAATGTTCGACCAGTCCATGCGGAAAGCGGCACCCGATGCAGTCACGCGGCCACCGGCGAACCGGCTCTTGGCACCGACTTCATAGCTCCACAGGGTGTCCGAACGATACTGTCCGGCACCATCGAGGGTCAGACCCAGCGCGCCAAGATCGTCACCACAGAATGACGGCAACGCCGAGTTTGTGCCGCCGACGCGGAAGCCCTTTGAAACCGAGGCATAGACATTGCCACGGTCGCCGACTTCATACGAAATCACGGCCTTGGGAATCAGTCCCGATTGACGGGCGTCCCGCCCATCATTGACATTGCCTTCGGGCCCAAACAGGGCGCCGGTATCTTCACTGGGATCCTGATGCTGACGAATCCAGTACTTGCGCAGCCCCATCGTGAACGTCAGCCGCGAAACCGGCTCGTAATACAGTTCACCAAATAGAGCGGTGTTCTTTTCGTTTCTCTTGACCCGCACTTCGGCAAGATAAGGGGGTAAAAAGCCCGCGTCAGCCAGTTCGGGAACTTCCACTGCGGGGTTGAAGTCACGGTTGTTCTGATTCTTGTGGAACACGCCAACGATACCGGACAGTCCCGGAATGAGGGTTCCTTCATCGAAGGACAGCCGCGTTTCGTGGGTAAATGCCTTTTCCCGCGAATTTATCAGAACGTAGAAGGGCACGCCCGTGAAATCGGCGTCGAATACGGACTGGAAAAAGTATTTCGTGCCTTCGGTATTGTCGTCAACCTGCGTGATTTCACGACTGAAGTAGCTGTTGGACGAGACAATATCGAAGCCATTACCCTTGTACCGAAGAACAAGAGCGCCAAGGCCCCAGTCGTCTTTCGAGTACTCCTGGACATCGGTGTCGCGGTCGAGCGTATAGGATACCGGTCGATAAGCAGGGAGCTTCAAGTAAGCCCCGGGGAAACCGCGCAGCCGGCTGCTCTGACCCATGAAGCTGACGGTTGCTTCAAGCGAGTCTGCGAGTTGGGCACGCAGAGCCACCGAGCCGGAGAGGACACGGTTACGGCCCTGGCCATCCTTGGATACCAACGCTCCGGTGGCGTCAGGAAAACGACGCGTAATGAAACCCGAGTCCTGCAGGTAGCCAACTGCGACGTTAAGCCCGATCTTGTCCGGGACGAGAACGAAATTGTTCTGAATGTTGGCATCGTAATCGAAACCGCCATTCTTCGTTCCGCCGGCCTGTGCACTCATCGTGCCCTCATTGAGGGTAAGCGACGGCTTCTTGGAAATGTATCGAAGGTTGCCGCCCATCGAGCTTGCGCCGAACAGCGTTCCTTGCGGTCCCTTGAGAACTTCGATGCGATCGAGATTCAAGACCTGGGGGCTAACCGAAGACGGGACTGGAGTGTCATCGATGTAGAATGAAGTTGTTCCAACACCGACCACGCCACGGATGGAGGTTTCGCGATCGCCGCTCCACAGAAACGTTCCGCCCTGACCGAACTGGAACGACAAGTTGGGAATCTTGGTCGCATAGTCGACGAAGCTGGTGATGTTCTGCGTCTCGAGAAACTCTGACGAATAGCTGGTAATCGCTGCGGGAACCTCGGTCAGCGATTCTTCCTTGCGCCGCGCGGTCACCAGGATGACATCCTGATCGCTTGCCTGCGGCCCGTCTGAGTTGGCGCCCGAGCCATCCTGCGCGAAGGCAGTGCCAGCCGACAGCAAGCATACACCACAAAGAAGGCCTCGACGCGCGGCTTTCAAACCCCATGTCGCCATGCCCTGCTGGCGCATGGATTCGTTGCCATGAAATAACTTCATTTTGAAATCCCCCTGATTGTTTATCTCGATACATTTGGCCGCTCCTAAACCGCGGCAGTATCCATCATGACTGGCGGGCCTTGCGACGCCTGAACTGCGCGTTCCGCATATGATCCGTCCACGAACGTTTCATCCGCACAGCGAATTGAACGTCGCGAATACCGGCCTGACTATTCCGTCTTGAGATCTACTGTGCCGTCCGAATTGATCACGTCGTGCAAATTGTCGCAGACATATTCGGGAATGCGGTAGCCAGGCGTTCGCTCGTAAACCCAGCGGAACTGATAGGGTGTCCGCAGATAGACGGGATCCTCGATCGAAATATCGAGATAGAGCTTCTTGCCGCCGTCCGCCAACTGGTACCGCTCAGTAATCTCCATCGCCTCGCTGTGAGGAATCTCGAAGAACTGGACATCCGTCTTGACGCCCCGCGTCTTGACCACGAGCGTGTCGCCTTCCCAATGGCCTGACGAAAACCCGTAATAACTCGGCGCAAGGTCATCGACCGGTGGCATCTCCGCATCCATGTAGATGCGGCGGGTCTGCATGAAGAGCTCAGCCAGAACCGTGATCTGTCCGGGCGTCTGCAGGATCTGGATCGGATAAATGGCCTGCATTACGGTCGGCATGCCTTCCGGCAGACACAACGTACTCGGATCGAGCAGCGGCGTGCCAGCTGCAAGCGCCTGCCTGCGCTTGATGCGCTGTTCCTTCCATTGCCTTGCATAGGGCTCCACCAGATCCGGCCCCAGATCAGGCGGAGGAACATCGTCGAAATCGGCGCTATAGGTCGGCCAGGGAGCTGGATATCTTGCCCACACGCCGTTGAGATCGTGGGATCCGTTGGCGCTGGCCGCCGTTATCGGCCTCGGCGGCGGTTGCGTGGCATCCTTTGTTGCGTTCTTCGTTGCCGCCACTGCGCCAGTTGCAACAGCAGGGACCGCCGAACATGCCACGGCAATGGCGGCCAGATGCGTAACGGTAAACTTCATGACACCCCCATTCTCTTGCTGGCTTCGCATCTGCCAGCCCAACACCGTCAAAGTGCCTCGAGCTTCTTGCCGTCTGCGAGCGTCGCAGCCTTGAGCGCTCCACCAGGCTTCCCGCTGCGCAGGGGAAAAATGGAGACGTCGATCGTGTCGCCAACCTTGATGCTGTTGAATTTCCAACCGGCTCCAGTCATGGCCGAGGGGCTGGAGCATTCAAGGGCGTAACGCGTATCGCCGCTCTGGACGACAACGAAGACGTGCGGATTGCCCCACTTGAATTGCACGACCTTGACTTTCTTGAGGTCGACAATCTTGTCCTGATCGAACATGGCGAATGAATGATGCGCCACGGCTGGAGCGCTGATCGCGGCCAGTCCCAGCGATATGGTCACCGCAGCCTTACCGAAAACGTTCATGTGAATCTCCCTTCGCCCCTCTTCAGCGACGCCTGGATTGCGACGTCGCACCAATCCGGTTTCTGGTGCCATGCAATTGTCACTAAGCAGGTTTAATTGCCGAGCGCCGCCCTCTCAGCAGGACCGCAGCATCCGATTCCCGGTACAGTTTTCAATGTAGCAACCCGAACCGGGCCGTCGCTTGGAAAGCGGTCACGAAACCGTTTGCGTTACGACGGTAACATGATCCAGGTAACATCTATCAGGTCGCTCGCGTACGGCAGCACCCTGCCGCAGTCTGGCGAAAGTCGAAATTCCCTCGGACAGCGGCAAAGACAAAGCGCCGCATTCTCGACCGTTACCCGTCGTCGTCCTGCGGTTCACGCAACAAGCCGACGCATCCGAACAGAATAGAGCGTTACACCCTGTCGCACGAACGGTTTCACGACCGCATCCCGGTTCCCCTATCGCCGCCATCGGATAGGCTGAAGGCCTAGTAACGCCAAGTAAACGAGAGGACGGATACCGGTCATTGAAGTCGACGAATGCAAAGAACGCATGGAACGATCGGCTCTATAGCGCTCGTCCGCTGCCGTGCCACTCTGCCGGGCGGCAGTCATTCAGATCGGGCGCGACACGCATATCGCAATCTCGGGACCTGCCGCTAAATCCGGCCAATTCCCCAATTGGCAGACCGTACGCCACCAAGATGGCGCCTTTGGTGCAAATTTTCTTTCATCACTCATGACGGAGCGAACCTCGATGTCGCAACGAAGGGACTTTCTCAAACAGTCCATCGCTGTTGGTCTATGTGCAGCCTGGAGCCAGAGCGCCTATGCCGCCCTTGTACCTGATGCCCGGGCGGGCATCATCCGCGCCCTGAGGCGGCGGGACGACACAATCGTAAAGTTGCCCACGATCGGAGACGGCTACAAGATGACCTGGACGCCGGACAACCGGCAACTGACCGTCGTCAACGATGGCGCCGGCTGGGTAAATCCGCCCGACATGTTCTACAAGCGATCCCTGTGGTCGATCGGCGGCAATGATCCGCACGAAGCCTCGGCGCATATCGTTGACGGCTATCCTTCCGTCGAACAATCGCAGGAGCCGGAAGAGGCCCCGCACTACCACGGCCACGGCCTGTTGGCAGTGAATGGCCGAATCTACCAGTTCCTCACCGCACTGGACCGGGCCGAAGACCGGCCGCGTCACTGGACGACGGCCAAGCTCATCTATTCCGAGGATGGTGGCCGCACCTGGCGCAATCAGGACGGCACGTCCCCGGTGCAATGGGAGGACTGGCACGAGCAGAAAAAGGACAAATTCGCCTTCTTCAACGAGCCGGACGGGTGCTTCTCCCTGCTGACCGTCCTGCAGATGGGTCAGGATTACCGGGCAAACCGCGACGGCTATATCTATGTCTACGGCACGAACGGAAGCGTCGACGGCAAGATGAACGAGCTCGTGCTCTTCCGGGTGAGGATTGAAGAGATCCTCGACCGGCCTGCCTATCGCTTCTTCGCCGGCATCCAGCCGGACGGCACGCCGCTCTGGTCTCCAGCGCTTGACGACAGACAGCCGGTTCACGTCTTTCCGCGCGGCTGGGTCAATTCGACCAACCTCTTCCCCGGCGACCTGGTGGTCGAGACATGGCTGCCCAGCATCGTCTTCAACGAGGCCCTCGATGCCTACATGATGGTGAGTGCCGGAAACGGTTGTGCCGATGACGGGACGGAATTCGGCAAGCCGAGCTATCTCGGCTTCTGGATTTCAGAGACACCCTGGGGGCCATGGCGCCAAGTCCATGAAGAGCGTGCCTGGACGCCGGGTGGCGATCCCCAGTCCCGCGCCTATTCTCCCCAAATTTCTCCCAAGTGGATGTCCGACGACGGAAAATCCTTCTGGCTGGTCTGGACCGACCTGAAGGGAATACGCGAGATCGCTCAGGCGACGAATGCCCCTGACGAAGGAGACAGTCCGGAAGCGAAAAGCGCACCATCCGCATCGGAAGCGGCCCTGGAGGCCAACGAGGTGATGCATTCATTCATGCCGGGATACGGGTTCAACGCCCAGCTGGTTGAGTTGGATGTCGTGTGATCGGGATGCCGGTATGGACATATCGGGGTAATCTTGTGCCGCCAGCGTGCAGTTGATACGAACTGCCGCCAGGCGGCTTCGCTAAAGGTCGCGCATCCAATGACTTCGCAAGCCCCACCTCGTATGCCCTGCGCCGCATGGAAATAACAATGAACAGCCAGGCTGCCTCTGCCGACGATGCCACTGCCCGCGCCTTGGCCGAAGAAGGCGAAGCCGTGCGGGACTTTATCAGGTCAAATCGGTCCGACACCCTCCTTCGCCTTTTCGATTATCTGCTCCAGCAGTCCCTTCAGGAGCATCGGCCCAAAGAAACGGAAATTGCCGAAGAAGTCTTTCAGGAGAGCCGCGAAGAGGAAAGCACACAAGGATCACGCGTTCGGGTCGGCATTCACCGCCTGCGCAAGAAACTCGACCTGTACTATGCCGACAGGACCGGAGCGCGGATCGTTATCCCGCATGGCGAATACGGCTTGGTCCTGCAGCAACCCGAAGGCGTCGAGATCGAGGAAAATGTCCCTTCGGCGCCGGCTCGCCCAAACAGGCGCCGCAAGCTTGTCATCGCCATGGTTGCCCTGGCCGCCCTGTTGGCGAACCTTGCGCTGGGCGGGCTCTATTTCAGACAACAGCAGGACATGGGCAATCACACGGTCAGATCGACCCTGTGGAAAGGCTTTGAAAAGGACAACCCGACCAAGATCGTCATTGGCGATTACTTCATGTTCATGAGCAAGAACATGATCAACGGCAAAGAAGAGCCGACACAGGACCTTTCGATCTACGAAATTGACGGCTTCTATGAGCGTGTGACTATGCAGCACGGGTCCAAGCACGGCATCATGGATGATGATTCACGTCACGTCAGCATAATGGAGGGCGATTCGCACTCCGTCAGCGTCGATATACTGCAATCGGTAAGCTCGCTCTGGCCAATCATAAAGAAATACAAGCCGGCCGTCGTATCTGCGTCAGAGCTCGATGCGGAGATGATGACTTCGCCAAACATCATTTATGTCGGCGCTCTCGATGCATTGACTCCTCTGATCGGCGACCCGCTCTTCAAGGCTTCGGCTTTCCGCTGCGCGGACACCTGCTACGAACTTGTCGAGAAATCGTCGGGTCGGCATTTTCTCTCGGGCAGTCCGTATCTTCTCGCCGATGACATCATCCCGCGCCATGATTACGGCTACATCGCCAGCTTCCCAGGGCCGTCCGGCAAGCGGATCCTGGTCATATCGGGCACCGGCGACGCCGGGGTGAGGCAGATGGTCAATCTTGCAATGGACTCCAAGCGCCTGCAGCAACTTGGCTACCGTATTGGGCGCAACTTCGACTCCTTCGAAGCCCTGTACCAGGTGCGCACGATGTTCTCGCAGGGCTATCAGACGTCCCTCCTGATTGCCCACCCCATCGATACAGCCGGGGTGTGGGACAAGACCGAGCGCGTAAACTGGCACGCAGCCCCACCCCTCTCAAACTGACGGACCTTCGCGCAAGCGAACTTCGGCCGTTGAAACGTGCCACTCAGAAGGCCCGATCCCAACGAAAAGGGGGGGGGGCCGGCCCCTTTTGCATACCGTGCTCGCCGGGACCTGTCGGTGCCAGACGGCAAATCATTCCCACTCGATCGTGCCGGGCGGCTTCGAGGTGTAGTCGTAAACGACGCGGTTGATGCCCTTGACCTCATTGATGATGCGCGTGGCGACGCGGCTGAGGAACGCGGCATCGAAAGGATAGATGTCGGCGGTCATGCCATCGGTCGAGGTGACTGCGCGCAAGGCGCAGACGCTGTCGTAGGTGCGACCGTCGCCCATGACGCCCACGGTCTTGACCGGCAGCAGCACTGCGAATGCCTGCCAGATCGCATCGTAGAGACCGGCATTGCGGATCTCTTCGAGGTAGATCGCATCGGCCTTGCGCAGGATGTCGGCCTTGTCGCGGCTGACTTCGCCGGGGATGCGGATGGCCAGGCCCGGTCCGGGGAACGGGTGACGGCCGACGAAGATGTCGGGCAGGCCCAGCTCGCGGCCCAGTTCGCGCACTTCGTCCTTGAACAGTTCGCGCAGCGGCTCGACCAGCTTCATGTCCATACGCTCGGGCAGACCGCCGACGTTGTGGTGGCTCTTGATCGTGACCGAGGGACCGCCGGTGAACGAAACCGATTCGATCACGTCGGGGTAGAGCGTGCCCTGGGCCAGGAACTCGGCGCCGCCGATCTTCTTCGCCTCGTCCTCGAAGACATCGATGAAGGTCTTGCCGATGAACTTGCGCTTCTTTTCAGGGTCGGTGACGCCCTCCAGTCCCTTGAGGAACAGGGTCGAGGCATCGACGTGGACGAGCGGGATGTTGTAGTGCCCGCGGAACAGCGACACGACCTGCTCGGCCTCGCCCATGCGCATCAGGCCGTGATCGACGAAAACGCAAGTGAGCTGGTCGCCGATAGCCTCGTGAATGAGGACGGCGGCCACGGCGGAATCGACGCCGCCCGAAAGGCCGCAGATCACGCGCTTGTCGCCAACCTGTTCGCGGATTTCCTCGATCTTGGTCTTGCGGAACTCGGCCATCGTCCAGTCGCCGGCCATGCCGCAGACGTGGCGCACGAAGTTCTTGAGCAGCTTGCCACCATCGGGCGTGTGAACCACCTCAGGGTGGAACTGCATCGCATAGATGCGCTTCTCGTCGTTGGCGATCACCGCGAAGGGCGCGCCGGCGCTGGAAGCGACGGGGCGGAAGCCGGGGGCGAGGCTGGTCACCTTGTCACCATGGCTCATCCAGACCTGGTGCTTTTCGCCCACGTTCCACAGCCCGTCGAACAGGGCGCACTCATCCGCGATTTCGATGAAGGCGCGGCCGAACTCACCCGAATCGCCGGCAAGCACTTCGCCGCCCAGCTGGTGCATCAGCGACTGCTGGCCATAGCAGATGCCGAGCATCGGGCGCCCGCTCTCAAGAATGGCATCGGGAATGCGCGGCCCGTTCCCGTCGAGCACCGATGCCGGCGAACCCGAGAGGATGATGCCCACGGGATCGAGGCGCTTGAAGGCTTCCTCGGCCATCGAGAAGGGTGCGATTTCGGAATAGACGCCCGCCTCGCGCACACGGCGCGCGATCAGCTGGGTAACCTGGCTGCCGAAATCGACGATGAGTACGGAATCTGAGGACGGGATGTTCATGGCTGGCCCCTAATGCGAGGCGCCGCGAGTGTCCAGATGGCAGTCGCGCGAGGAAAGCTCCGCATTCGCCCTAAAGTGCAACCCAAGTTGCAAAACTTGCAATCTCTATTCCGCAAATAGAGATTGAGAATCAGGGCGACCAGGACTAAATGCTGCATATGCGAAGGGAACGGGGCGAACCCGTCTCTTATCGAATGCAGGAGTAGAAACAGATGACCATCGTTGAACGGACAGTCGGCCTTGCCGCGGCATTCGGAATCAGTGCCCTGGCGTTTGCCGTGACCCTCGTCTGAGGGCAAAATAATCCCAACCGAAGGGCGGTCCAAACGGGCCGCCCTTTTGCTTTGCACCTGCACAATTTCGTAACCCGACCCGCGATCGGGCGCCCTTGGCACCACTCCGAAAACGCGCCGATTCGGTCAATTGCAGGACGCGCAAGAAACGCGCACGGCACTATCGCCAACGCGGCCGTCACAAGGGCACCGCAGGGTCGGGCCCAACTGACGACCACGACCGAACCGATTCGCTGCAGGCCGCCGCCTCGCGCCCCGACGCACCCGCCCGCCGCATCGGCGCGCCGAAGGGCGGCCAACTCTTGTGGAAAAGCACCCCACCCCTGCCGCTTTTGCTTGGGTTTGCCAGGTCCAGTGCCTATAGACTCGGCATGGCTAGCGAACCCGAAAACGGCAAGAACACCAACTCCTACGGCGCAGACTCGATCAAGGTCCTCAAGGGCCTCGACGCAGTGCGCAAACGCCCTGGCATGTATATCGGCGACACCGACGACGGTTCGGGTCTCCACCACATGGTTTTCGAGGTTTCCGACAACGCGATCGACGAAGCCCTGGCCGGGCACTGCGATCTCGTCCTCATCGAACTGAACCCGGACGGCTCGGTCTCGGTAGAGGACAACGGCCGCGGCATCCCCACCGACATCCATGCCGAGGAAGGCGTTTCGGCGGCCGAGGTCATCATGACCCAGCTCCACGCCGGCGGTAAGTTCGAGAACACTTCGGACGACAATGCGTACAAGGTTTCCGGCGGCCTGCACGGCGTCGGCGTCTCCGTGGTCAACGCCCTGTCCGAGTGGCTGGAACTGACCATCTGGCGCGACGGCAAGGAGCACTGGATGAAGTTCGCCCATGGCGACGCCGTCTCCCCGCTGGAAGTGCGCGGCCCAGCCCCTGAAGGCAAGAAGGGCACGCGCGTGACCTTCCTCGCCTCGACCGACACGTTCAAGAACGTCACCGAGTTCGACTTCGAGAAGCTGGAGCACCGTTACCGCGAACTCGCGTTCCTCAATTCGGGCGTACGCATCAAGCTGCGCGACCGCCGCCATGAGGAAATCCTCGAGCACGACCTGTTCTACGAAGGCGGGATCGGCGCATTCGTGCAGTTCCTCGACCGCAACAAGCAGGCGCTGATGTCCGACCCGATCGCCATTTCGGCGGACAAGGACGGGATCGGCATGGAGGTCGCGCTCGAATGGAACGATTCCTATTACGAGAACGTCCTGTGCTTCACCAACAACATCCCGCAACGTGACGGCGGCACCCACCTCGCCGCGTTCCGTGCCGCGCTGACCCGCACGCTCAACGGCTATGCCGAGCGCTCCGGGCTCCTCAAGAAGGAGAAGGTCTCGCTTTCGGGCGACGACATGCGCGAAGGCCTGACCGCGATCGTCTCGGTGAAGTTGCCCGACCCCAAGTTCTCCTCGCAGACCAAGGACAAGCTGGTCAGCTCCGAAGTGCGTCAGCCGCTCGAAGCGCTGATGAGCGAGAAGATGACCGAGTGGCTGGAGGAAAACCCCGCCACGGCCAAGACCATCGTCCAGAAGGTGATCGACGCCGCTGCCGCCCGCGAAGCGGCGCGCCGCGCCCGCGAGCTGACCCGCCGCAAGGGCGCCATGGACATCGCCAGCCTGCCCGGCAAGCTGGCCGACTGCCAGGAGCGCGATCCCTCCAAGTGCGAACTGTTCCTGGTCGAGGGTGACTCCGCAGGCGGTTCGGCCAAGCAGGGCCGCGACCGCAAGACCCAGGCGATCCTCCCGCTCAAGGGCAAGATCCTCAACGTCGAGCGTGCGCGCTTCGACCGCATCATTTCCTCGAAGGAAGTGGGCACGCTGATCCAGGCCATGGGCACCGGCATCCGTGACGACTTCAACCTGGAAAAGCTGCGCTACCACAAGATTGTCATCATGACCGACGCCGACGTCGACGGCGCGCACATCCGCACCCTGCTGCTGACGTTCTTCCATCGCCAGATGCCCGAGATCATCCGCGCCGGGCACCTCTTCATCGCCCAGCCGCCGCTCTACAAGGTCGCCAAGGGCCGCAGCGAAGTCTATCTCAAGGACAACGCCGC
The DNA here is from genome assembly GCF_001368935.1 of Novosphingobium sp. KN65.2. Classification (NCBI taxonomy): domain Bacteria; kingdom Pseudomonadati; phylum Pseudomonadota; class Alphaproteobacteria; order Sphingomonadales; family Sphingomonadaceae; genus Novosphingobium; species Novosphingobium sp. KN65.2. The sequence goes on along the minus strand of NZ_CCBH010000210.1, from coordinate 8,361 downwards.
GCTCGACCGCTACCTCGTCGAAGGCGGGCTCAACGGTCGCGTGCTGGAAACCGCGGGCGGCGCACGCAGCGGGTCCGACCTCGAATCGCTGGTCGAACATGCCATCCGCATGCGCAATCTGATGGCCTTCGTGCCGCGCCGCTATGACACCAACATCATCGAGGCTCTCGCGCTTGCCGGCGTACTTGCGCCTGACCTGACCAACGATGCGCGCGACGCGGCGATGACCCGCGCGGCCGCCTGGCTGGACCGCGGCGACAGCGAAGCGCGCTGGACCGTAAGCATGAGCCCCGAGGGCAACCTCGAGGTCGAGCGTCTGTGGCGCGGTGTCACCGATCACCACAAGATCGAGGCCGCCTTCCTCAACAGCGCCGAAGCCCGCAAGCTGGCCCGCCTCGCGTCCGAGAACGTCGAGGTCTATGCCAGTGCCGCCCGCCTCGTGCGCGCAACGGCCGTCACCGAGACCGCCGAGGCGGAAGAGACGACCGAGGCAGAGGACGAAGGCGAAACGACCGCAGCGCGTCCGGTGGTCGGCGAAGACGCCATCACCCGGCCGAGCGAACTGCTGGACAAGGTACTCACTGCGGGCCGCAAGGGTATGTCGATCCAGCGCTACAAGGGTCTTGGCGAAATGAACGCCGAGCAGCTTTGGGAAACCACGCTCGATCCCGAGAACCGCGCGCTACTTCAGGTAAAGGTCGAGGACGCGGACGTGACCGACGAAATCTTCACCCGCCTGATGGGCGACATCGTCGAACCGCGCCGCGAATTCATCCAGGAAAACGCGCTCAACGTCGCCAACCTCGACGTCTGATAGCCGCGCAGGGGCGCGGCGGGCTCGTCCTTCGACGCATCGAAATCGACCCGGAACGGTTCGCCATCGGGCGGTATGCCGTTCCGGTGTTGCGCCGGAACGCAGGCGACCATAAGTTGCGCCGATGCGTATTCTTCTTGCCGCAGCGCTCCTCGCCAGCGCCGCCCCGCTCAGCCCCGTCCTTGCGTCCGAGACGACCGGCCCTGCCCCCATTCTGACGACGCCCGACGCAAGGGATGTCTGGACCCGCGCGCAGCCGGAAGTGGCCCGCGTCACCCACGTTGCACTCGATCTCGATGTCGACTTCGCCACCAGAACGCTGGGCGGCACCGCCGTGCTCGACGTACTGGCCGCACCGGGTGCGGGGCAGATCGTGCTCGACGTCGATGACCTCGACATCGCCTCGGTCACCGACGCCTCGGGCAAGGCGCTGACCTGGAAGATCGGCGCCGACGATCCGGAGCTTGGCTCGGCCATGACCGTCGATCTTGCCGGGGCCAGACAGATCCGCATTGCCTACCGCACCAGGCAGGGTGCCAGCGCTCTGCAGTGGCTTCCGCCGGAAATGACCGCGGGCAAGAAGAAGCCTTACCTTTTCAGCCAGGGCCAGCCGATCAACAACCGCAGCTGGATCCCGACGCAGGACAGCCCGGGCATCCGCCAGACCTGGGAAGCGTCACTCACCGTACCGGGCGATCTCGTCGCGGTCATGAGCGCGGAAAAGCTTTCGGGCGACAAGGGCGAGCGACTGCCTGACGGACGCCGCCGCTTCCGCTTCCGCATGGACAAGCCGGTTCCGCCTTACCTCATAGCCTTCGCGGTGGGCGACATCCGGTTCAAGTCGCTCGGCCCGCGTTCGGGCGTCTGGGCCGAAGCGCCGATGCTCGACAAGGCGGCGAAGGAATTCGGCGACGTCGAGAAGATGATCGACACGGCTTCCGCGCTTTACGGTCCCTATCGCTGGGGCCGCTACGACATGCTGGTGCTGCCGCCCGCCTTCCCCTTCGGCGGGATGGAAAACCCGATGCTCACGTTCCTGACGCCGACCATCATCACCGGAGACCGGTCGAACACCGACGTCGTCGCGCATGAGCTGGCGCATTCGTGGTCCGGCAATCTCGTAACCAATGCGACATGGTCGGATTCGTGGCTCAACGAAGGCTTCACGACCTATTTCGAAAACCGCATCATGGAATCGCTCTACGGCAAGGAGCGCGCGGCGATGTACGCCGATCTAGACTGGGACGGCATGCTGCGCGACATCGCGGCAGCTGGCGGCCAGACCGCGGCGACTACCCGCCTGCATGGCGATCCGGGCGCGACGGCTGGCCAGCTCGACTACTTCAAGGGGTCGAATTTCCTGCGCATGATCGAATATACGGTGGGCCGTGTGCGTTGGGACGCCTACCTTACCTCCTATTTCGACCGTCACGCATTCCAGCCGCAAACGACGGCGGGGTTCCTCAATGACCTGCGCGAACACCTGCTCAAGGACGACTGCGCGCTCGAGCTCAAGCTGCAGCTCGACCGCTGGGCCTATGCGGCTGGGCTTCCCGACAATGCGGTTCACGTCAAAAGCGCGACGTTGGCGAAGATCGATGAAAAGCTCGCGGCCTACACGGCTGGCGGACCGGCAAGCGCGGTGCAGCCGCAGGGCTGGAGTACGCAGGAATGGCTGCGTTTCCTCAACGGCATTCCGCGCGAACAGACCCCCGCGCGCCTTAAGGAACTGGACGAGACCCTGGGCCTGTCTTCATCCACCAATGCCTATGTGCAATCCGCCTGGCTCGAACTCGCCATCGCCAATCGCTATGAGCCGGCGCTGCCAACGCTGCGCCGCTACGTCTCCTCGATCGGGCGCGGGCTGTTGATCGCACCGCTCTATCGCGGGCTGATGAAGCAGGGCGACTGGGGCGCAAGAATCGCGCGAGAGGACTTCGCCCAAGCCAAGCCGACCTATCACCCCGCCACCGCCGATGCGATCGAGCGAATCATACAGGGTAATTGAACGCGCCTTCGTGACGACGTGCAGTATCTGGGCTAATATGGCGGCATGACTGTCATCCCATTAGGCGGGGCAAGGCAATGAACGGGTCGATCGGCGCAGCGCCTTCGGCCGCGGACTTCGATGCTTTGGCCCGCTCTGCCTTCGCGCGCATCCCCGAACCGTTTTCCAGGCACCTGGACGGCATCACCGTCCAGGTGGAGGAATTCGCCGACGAAGAAACGCTGGCGGCGCTCGGCATGGACGATGCCTGGGAGCTGACCGGCCTCTACCAGGGGCGCCCCATGGACGAGGAAACGGTGTGGAGCGCAGGCGAACTGCCTTCGCGCATCACCCTCTATCGTCAGCCACTGCTGGCCGAATGGTGCGAAACCGGGGTCAGCCTCGAAGCGCTCGTGACCCACGTCGTGATCCACGAGGTCGGCCACCACTTCGGCCTGTCCGACGCCCAGATGCACGCGCTGGAAGGACAGGCGCACTAGCGGCGTTAGAGGCGCGCGCCCTTGGCGGGTTCCAGGGCCGCTAGGCTGCGACTTCCTCTACCGTCCGCTCGCTCGCCGCGTCGAGCAGGCGGCGTTCCAGCGCCTTGAGGCGGCTGGTCGACGTCAGCTTCTCGCCCAGCAGGTCGGTGACATAGAATGTGTCCGCCGCGCGCTCGCCATAAGTGGCGACGTGGGCAGAATAGACCATAAGCTTGGATTCGAAGAGAGCGTGGGCCAGCCGGTTGAGCAGCGCCGGACGGTCGCGCGCGTTGACTTCGACGACGGTAAAGCGGTTCGAAGCCTTGTTGTCGAAGATCACCCACGGGCGCACCTCGAAGGCATCGGCACGCGGCCGGGCATCGGGCTTGGCAACCAGTTGCGGCAGGATCTTGATGCGGTTCGCCAGCGCGTTCTCGATAGAGGTGCGCAGCCTTTCGAGCTGGCTTTCCTCCATGAACGGCCGGCCCAGCGGATCCTGCACAAGGAAGTTGTCGACCGCACGACCGGTGCGCGTGGTGTGGATGCGCGCGTCGATGATGTTGCCGCCGGCCAGGTGAATGCCCCCGGCGATGCGGTAGAACAGGCCGGGGTGGTCCGAAGCGATAACGGTAACGAGCGTGGCGCCATGGGCCTGATAGTATTCGGTATGGATCGAGAGCGCATGGCCCTGCGCCTCGGCCGCCTCGAGCTGGGCGAGGTTCTTGGCGATGACGTCCTCGCTCTCTGCGATCCAGTAGGAATCGACGAACTTTGCACCGACTTTCTCGATCAGTGCGGCATTCGCGGGATCGAGCGCCTCGACCGCGGCCTTCTTGGCGGCAATGCGCTTCTCGCGGCCGAATTCGGCGTGGCCCAGGCGCAGGCGCTCTTCGGTGGCGGAATAGAGCTCGCCGATGAGCTGGCGCTTCCAGCTGTTCCAGGTGCCCGGACCGACGGCGCGGATATCGACAATCGTCAGCATCGTCAGCTGGCGCAGGCGGTCGAGCGATTGCACGACCTGCACGAAATCGGCGATCGTCTTGGCATCCGAAAGGTCGCGCTTGAAGGCCGTGGCCGAAAGCAGCAGGTGCTGGCGCACCAGCCAGCTCACAAGCTCGGTCTCGTCTTCGTCGAGCCCGAAGCGCGGGCACAGCTTGAGCGCGATCTCGGCTCCCAGCACGGAATGGTCCCCGCCCCTGCCCTTGGCGATGTCGTGCAGCAGAACCGAGGCATAGAGGGCGCGGCGAGAGCGGACCTTGTGGACGATGTCATGCGCCAGCGGGTGGTCGTTTTTCAGCTCGCCCTTTTCGATCCGAGACAGCAGGCCGATCGCCCGGATGGTGTGTTCGTCCACCGTGTAATGGTGGTACATGTCGAACTGCATCTGCGCATTGACGCGGCCGAACTCGGTGACGAAGCGGCCGAACACACCAGCCTCGTTGAAGGCGCGCAGCGTGATCTCGGGATTGTTGCGGCTGGTGAGCAGTTCCATGAACAGCTCGTTGGCGCGCTTGTCGCGGCGCACCTCGCCCTTGATCAGCACGGCATCGCGCGAAATCAGGCGCATGGTTTCGGGATGGATCTCCAGCCCTTCCTTGTCGGCCAGCACGAAGATTTCCAGCATCCGGACCGGATCGCGTTCGAACCAGTCGTCGCTCGGTGCCTTGATGCGCCCGCCGAAGACCTTGTAGCCCTTGAGCGTGCGTTCCTTGGCCCGGAACCCTGCAAGCAGCCCGCGCGGCTGCTTGCGCGCGAACTGCTCGTCGAGCTGGGCAAGGAATACCCCGGTCAGGTTGCCGACGACTTTCGCCTGCAGGAAGAAGAAGTGCATGAAGCGCTCGACCGCGCTCTTGCCGGGGCGATCGGCATAGTTCATCCGCGCCGCAACTTCGCGCTGCAGGTCGAAGGTCAGGCGATCCTCGGCCCGCCGGGTGATCGTGTGGAGATGGCAACGCACCGCCCAGAAGAAGTTTTCGGCCCGGCGAAACGCCTTGTATTCCTTGGGCGTCAACAGGCCAACGTGGACCAGTTCGGAAGGGTCGCGCACCTTGTGGATGTACTTGCCGATCCAGTAGAGCGTGTGCAGGTCGCGCAGCGAACCCTTGCCTTCCTTGACGTTGGGCTCGACGACGTAGCGGCTGTCGCCCATGCGCTTGTGGCGTTCCTCGCGCTCGGCCAGCTTCTCGACCACGAACTGGCGCTCGGTGCCGGAAACCACGTCGCTCCAGAATCTCTCGCGCGCTTCCTCGAAAAGGTCCTGGTCGCCCCAGACGTAGCGCCCTTCCAGCATCGCGGTCCGGATCGTCAGGTCCGAGCGGCTCATCTTCACCATCTCGTCGAGCGAACGGCTCGAATGCCCGATCTTGAGGCCCAGGTCCCAGAGGAAATAGAGCATCGCCTCGATCACCTGTTCGCACCAGGGCGTCTGCTTGATCGGGGTGAGGAAAGCGATGTCGACGTCCGAATGCGGCGCCATTTCGCCCCGGCCATAGCCGCCCACGGCCATGATCGTCAGGCGCTCCCCGCGTGAGCGGTTGCTGACCGGATAGACGTTGTTGACGACGTGATCGTGAATCACCCGCATGAGCTGGTCGACCAGGAACGCCTGCGCCTCGGCGACGTCGTGCCCGGCTGACGGCTTGCTAGTCAGCCGCTCGGCGATTTCCTCGCGCCCCGCATCCAGCGCAGCGCGCAACACCTCCACGATGGCGCGGCGGGCCTTGGTGTGGCCGGACTCGTCGACCAGCTTGTCGATGGCCAGGACCAGGGCTCGGCGATCGATGACGGAACGCGGGGAAGGAATGCGGATGACGCTCATATTCCGAGACTTCTAGACGGCACAGGCCCCAAGGGGAACCCGCTCTCGGTGAACATGGCGAACGCGCCGCCCGATCGCCATTTTCGCGATGAACCGGCAAAACCCGGCTATCTTCGCCCCTCCCACTATGCCAGAAGGCCGCCGAGCAGCCGCCGGCACCGGCGGACACGGTAACGCAAAAATACGAGGTCGAACGCTTGTCCCTGCTTACCCTTGCCGCTGCTGCCGCACAGGCACACGAACCGATTCACTGGGTCGACCTGGGCCTGAAGAACTACCTTTTCCGGATCGGCAGCTTCGAACTGCGCTGGTACTCACTGGCCTACCTGGCCGGTATCGTGCTGGGCTACTGGCACCTTTCGCGCATGATCAGGTCGCCCGGCGCGCCGCTGGCGCAGCGCCATGTCGATGACCTGTTCTTCTACTGCACGCTCGGCATCATCCTGGGCGGGCGGCTCGGCTACGCGACCTTCTACACCGGCGGCAACACCGGCATACCCAGTCTCTGGGCCCACCCGACCGAGCTGCTTTCGCTGTGGCACGGCGGGATGAGCTTCCACGGCGGCCTGATCGGCGTGCTGCTGGCAATGGCCTGGGTTTCCTGGCGCGGCGGGCTGAACTTCGTGCGCGTGGCAGACTACATTTCGGTCTGCGTGCCCTTCGGCATGATGTTCGGGCGTCTCGCCAATTTCGTGAACGGCGAGCTCTGGGGCCGCGTCGTCACCAATCCGAACCTGCCCTGGGCGATGATCTTCCCCGACGCGCCGGACCAGCTTCCGCGCCACCCCAGCCAGCTTTACGAAGCCGGGCTGGAAGGCCTGCTGATGATCGTCATCATGCTGGCGCTGTTCTGGAAGACGCACGCGCGCTTCCGTCCCGGACTGCTGGTCGGCGTCTTTACCGTCGGCATCGGCTCCGCCCGTTTCTTCGTCGAGTTCTTCCGCGAACCCGACGCGCAGCTCGAGAACTTCGCGCGCGAAACCGGGCTGTCGATGGGCCAGTGGCTGACGATCCCGCTGATCCTGCTGGGCCTGTTCATGATCGCCCGCGCCATCGCCAAACCGGCCCTCGCGAGCGGCAGGCCCGCCACCGCCTGATGACCGGCATCGAGGACAGCCGCGACCCGCTGGATGCGATCTTCCGGCGGCTGATCGCCAATTACGGCCCGATCACGCTCATGCACTACATGGGCGAATCGAATGCGCGTTACTACTCGGGCAAGGATCCGCTGGGCAGCGCGGGCGACTTCATTACTGCCCCGGAAATCAGCCAGATGTTCGGCGAACTGATCGGACTGTGGCTGGCCGACATGTGGATCCGCGCCGGGCGCAGCGAACAGGTCCATTACGTCGAGCTCGGCCCCGGGCGCGGCACGCTGGCACGCGATGCGCTCAGGGCCATGAAGAAGTACGGCCTCGAGCCCAAGGTCCACTTCGTCGAGAGTTCGGCCGCGCTCAAGGACATCCAGCTTGCCGCGGTGCCTCAGGCGCAGTGGCATCACGACATGTCCACCCTTCCCACGCGCGGCCCTCTGCTGATCGTGGGCAACGAATTCCTCGATGCGCTGCCGATCCGCCAGCTAGTCAAGACCGCGCAGGGCTGGCGCGAGCGCATGGTCGGCCTGGATGCCGACGAACGTTTCATCCCGGTCGCCGGCGACAAGCCGATGGACGCCGCGATCCCAGAAGCGCGGCGCGAGGCCGAGGACGGCACCCTGATCGAGACCTGCCCGGGCGCATCCTCGATCGTCTACGAGGTTTCCGGCAGGCTGCTGGCACAAGGCGGCGCGGCCCTGCTGATCGACTACGGCTACGACGAGCCGCGCACCGGCTCGACCCTGCAGGCCCTGCGCGAACACAAGATGGTCGATCCCTTCACCATGCCCGGCGAGGCCGACCTTACCGCGCATGTGGACTTTGCGGCCATGGCCAATGTCGTGCGGTCGCGCGGCGTGCGTCACCTCGGAACCGTCACGCAAGGCCACTGGCTGCGCGCGCTGGGGATCGAGGCGCGCGCGCAGAGCCTTGCAAAAGTTGCCCCGCAGCACGCCGAGGCGATCCAGTCGGCGATGCACCGGCTGGTTGCAGAAGATCAGATGGGCACGCTGTTCAAGGTCATGGGCATCGGCGCGCCGGAATGGCCGCTCGGCGCGGGGTTCTGACCGCGCCGTCTCCCAAACCGGTCAGTTCCTGCGTTCGATAGCCCGCGGCTCGTGGGGGGCCCCCCCCCCCCCCGTTTGTTTGCCCGACACCGGCCCCCCCCC
>NZ_CCBH010000209.1:0-654 GCF_001368935.1 Novosphingobium sp. KN65.2 | reverse complement strand
GGCCATCGCTCGCATTTCCTGCGCCGCTTTCCGCGCCGAAGTCCGTTTGATCGACCAAACCGGCAAGCCCGACGCCAGCGCGTCCGCAACGCTGCTCCGGTTTCCGATCGGCGTCGGAATGACCAACTGGGGATAAGCACGGGTCAACTCGTCAAGGTGCTGCCCGTGCCGGGGATTCCGGCCATCAACCTTGCTCGGTATCATGCCAAGGAATTGCAGCGCCGGGTTCGCGCGCCGGATATTGGCGATCGTCGTCACCATCTTCTCAATGCCCTGCAAACTGTAGGCTTCAAGCTCGATGGGCGAGGCCGCAAAGTCGGCCGATAGCAACGCCGCTGCCATTCGGACCCCAAGGGAAGGGGGGGTATCTATCAGGCACACGTCAAAGCCTTCCGCCTCGATCACGGCCAGACTGCGCTTGAACGCGCCAGCAGCCGCACCGAGATCTAGTTTCTCAAGATCGGCCAACCGCGCGTCGGCGGAAAAGACAGCAATCCCCTCGGCGTTAGCCAGGTCGAATTGTGACACGGCATCGAAAAGGCCGCTCGCCAAGGCTCCGCTATCATATTCGCCAAGGGTGAAGCTGGCATTTCCTTGGGTGTCCAAGTCAATAACTGCGACCTTCAACCCCTGTTCTTTGAAGTAATAGGCAAG
>NZ_CCBH010000208.1:0-20655 GCF_001368935.1 Novosphingobium sp. KN65.2 | reverse complement strand
ATTTACAGTGTCATTGACACCTGGTCGGCCAGGGTCGAGGTGCTGAGCGGCACGCCCTCGCGGGCGAAGCGCTCGGCCTGACGGTTGAGGGGCTGGTGCTGGCCGTACTTCTCGAACAGCAGCATGGCGAGGAAGCTCGGGCCGGCCCATCCGCGAGGCACAACGTGGAACGGTGCCGGTGGTTGGGTGATCGTCTCGCAGTCCCGGCACGAGAACCGCTCGCGCACGGTCTGAATCACCTTCCATGAGCGGGGGATCACCTCGAGCGTCTCGGTAACATCCTCGCCGAGCTTCGACAGGCGCTCGCCGCCACAGGCGGGGCACGCGCAGGGCGCCGGGATGACGACCCGCTCACGTGGCAGATGATCAGGGAACGGCTTGCGCGAGGGCCGCTTGCGTTCGAACGCGGTGACGCTGGTCGCCTTGGCACTCGCGACCTCGGTAGCAAGGTCGTCCTTGGCCGCATCGGCCTCGAGGTCCTCGAGCTGCAGCTCCATCTGCTCGAGCAGGCGGCGGGTCCGCTCGGCGCTGGCGCCGTATTGCTCCCGCTTCAGCTTGGCGATCTGGAGCTTGAGGTGGGCAATCACCGCCTCGGTGGCACTCTCGCGGGCCTGGGCATGGGCGAGCCGGGCCTCGGCATCATCCGCCCGCCGGGTCGCGGCCGCCAGCAGCGCCTTGAGCGCTGCGACATCGTCCGGAAGGGGCGTGAGGGCGGCTTCCACACCGGAGAGTGAATCACCGCCTGAGGCCCGGATCAAGCCCGAAATGCTGGGCTTTGCTCCTATCCGGCGCTGGCCGGGCGCCACGAGTACTGCGGGTTGCGCCAGTCGATCCCCTCAAGCAGGCAGGCGAGTTGCGAGCCGGTCAGCGAGACCATCCCGTCCTTCGCCGAGGGCCAGACGAAGCGCCCCTTCTCGAGCCGCTTGGCGTACAGCGACATGCCGATCCCGTCATGCCAGATGATCTTCACCAGCGACCCGGCCCGGCCGCAGAAGACGAACAGGTCCCCACCATGGGGGTTCCGCTCCAGCGCCTGCTGCACAAGCAGCGCCAGGCCCTGCATGCCCTTCCTCATATCGGTATGGCCCATCGCCAGCCACACCCGCGCCCCGGCAGGGATCACCGCAGCGTCTTCAGCACGGCGACCACCTGTGCCGGCGAAGCCGAAGGGAAGACGCTCACTCGCTTGCCGCGAGCCAGGTCGATGACCATCGCCGGGGCGGCCCCGGCACAGGACCCTGTATCCTCATCGACGACCACGGCCTCGGCAAAGGCAGGCACGGCCGGTTCGCTGGCCTCCACCTCGGCATGGGCCTGCCGCAGCTTGCTGCGCCAGGTGTAGATCAGCGACGTCGAGATATCGTGCCGCCGGCAGACCTCGGCCACGCAGGCACCGTGCGAGAACGCCTCAGCCAGCACGCGCAGCCGTTCCTCCTCACTCCACCGCCGGCGCCGCTCTGGCCCCGCGAAAACCGTGATCTGGCTCATTCACCGCTTCTAAGCGCACGCACAAGAGCACGCTTAACAGCGCTCACTTAGCGATTGGGTAAGGCGGGGCTCACCGGATGGGTACACCAAAATTTCCGTGCGCTTGGATGTTCAGTGTCCGAGCGGAGCCTTGACGGTGAAAAGCTGGACGGCGTCAGATCTTTGGCTTCGCCGCTCCAGAACGACTTGATTACAGTGGGTTTGCACGCAGGTAGTCGCGTGGATTGGAGATCGACGACCATCAACGAGCCCTGCGCGGCATACGCAGCTCGTTCTCTGGTTCAGATATCTGCCTTCGCCGAGAAATCATACCAGTAGTGCTCAGCGCCGCCAGGCGTAGGGGGATTGCCGGGATCGGGGGCATGAACTTCCACGACATAGCCAAGCTTTTGTCGCGTATCCTGATAGTGGTAGAGGTGGATGCGTCCGCGCAACCAACCGCTCATGCACATCGGCGCATGGAAATCGTCTTTCATGAAGCGGTTGAACTTGTCCCACTCATCCCAGTCCTGAACGGGAAAGGCGAGATCGAGATGGTGGATGCCTGGTCCGACGACCTGGAGGAAATCCTCCTTATAGTGGCTTGGTCCCCACAGCGGCTGGATCACCTCGAAACCGATGGTAACGCCCAGCGGTGTCTTCCCGACATTGCCGCGCGCGGCGTAGAAAGCGTGTTTTACCTCGACGCCATTCGTGGTGGTATCTTCCAGCAGCCATTCCTCGGTCCGCCAGTTCATCAGTCGCCAGATCGGCTCGTCGAACAATTTGGCGTAACGCGTGATAGCGGCTTCCACATCGGGCACAACGACCCCGAAATGGCCGACGCCCTTGATCCGCCGGGGAGGTTGCACGCCCGCATCCTGGCTCATCTGGTCCGAGAAGTCCCAGACATTGTCTGCAGGAACGGTGTCGGCCCAATTGGTAGTGTCGGCGACGATCACTTCGAGATAATAGCCGCCCAGTGTCGCGCGCGTGTCGAAATAGTAGAAATCCACATCGTCGTTGACGGCATAGGTCATAGCGAGCGGAACGTCATTTTCGGCGAGGAACGCGCGCAAACCCGAGATTTCGGCGCGCGTCACGCGCGAGATGCAGATGCCGTGCACGCCGGCTCCGCGTGTCGCGAGGAAATGTTCGAAAGTGGACTGCCCCGTGAGAGGTTGAATGATCTCGAATGTCACCCCTGTCGTGCGGCTGACGCCGCGGACGGACCGGAAGCCGAACACACCTGGAGGAGATGCATTGCCAATCGCCTCGGGCTTCATGTTGGAACTGGGGCCGCGGCCGTGGATCGATGTCCGCTTCAGCCGTTCGGGCGTGTAATCGACCACCTTCCATTCGGGGATGTCGTAGAAGTCCGCATGGGCGAGCGCGGTGGCGCGCGCGTCGCGCGTCACCACGGTTACATGATGCAAATCATCGACAGGGATCTTGTTGGTCATGCTGCCGCCTTAATGCTTACGGAAGTGGTCGATCAGGATCGCGTTGGTCTCTTCCGGCTTGTCATTCATCACCTGATGCCCGGCCCCCTTCACGATGTGGAACGCCATCTGCGGCAGCAACTCGCGCATCGCGAGGCCAAGGGGATCGAGCGGTGCAGTGCGATCGTCCTCACCCCAGAGTATGGCGGTGGGAATATTGAGGTTGATCAGCTGCTGGCGCAGCAGACGCTGCTGGAGGAAAGTCGAATCTTGCGCGCACAGCTTACGCCATTCCATCAGGGAGTTCATCATGTGCATGTGGCCCGGCTGGGACGCAACCTGATGGCGGATTTCGATGAGTTCGTCGGTGATCCGCGAGGGATCGTTGACGATCATGCCCATGAAGGTACGGATGGATTCCTTTGAGCCGTCGAAATATTTGGTGAATTTGTCGGTGCGCTTCTTGGTCTGTTCGCCCGTTTCGAGCCCGCAGGCAGTAGCGACGTTGCCGGTGCTGATCATCGCGGCCGATTTTACCCTGCCGGGGTTGTCGACCACATATTTGATCGCCACGAAGGCGCCCTGCGAGTTGCCCATGATCCGGATATTGTTGAGGCCGAGTGCATCGACGAAGCCGGCCACATGTTCGACGAATGTCTGGAGTGAATAGTCAACGATCGGCTTGTCCGACGCGCCAAAGCCCATGAGGTCGATGGCGTATACCCGGAAATGCGGCGCAAGAGCCTGCATCAGATTTTCCCAACTGGTAGATCCGGCAGCACCCGGCCCACCGCCATGGATCAGCAGAACCGGCTCGCCTTCGCCAGCAGCCACGTAATGGGTCTTGACCCCATAGACAGTTTCTCGAAGAGCCCGGACGACGGGAACGACAACGTCATGATGTTCGACTTTGTAATTTGTGCTCACGGCATCACCATCTTTATGATTGCGCAAAGGGGCATGAGATCGCTGGGGCTGCCTCATCCAATCTAGACGGAGTATCAAGCGCTCGAGATGGGCGGTAATTCCAAGTTGGAAAATGCTGTTGCTCGGGCGGTTGATGCTGGTCTCACAGGGGCATACAGGCAATGTTGACGACTGTTTCCATTACCTGCTCCTCCGATGCGAAGGTCGAGATGCGGCCTTGCATGCGAAGGACCGCGAAGCCATGAAGAAGGGACCACGCCGCCAGAGCCTTCGGCCGGACCTCGATTTCGTCACGAGCGTCCAGATTGGCTGCCACAAGTCTTTCGAAGATGGAAAATGCGGAGCCCGGCGAGCCACCATCCTTGCGCTGTCCATCCGCATAGGCGTGGGTAAAGAACAGAAGGTTGAAAAGTCCAGGATTGTCAGCCGCCAGTGCCAGATAAGCGCGGCAGGCGATGCGCAATCGCTCGGCAGGTCTGGCCTCCATGCTTTCGGCCGCGAGATACTCCTCCGTAATGCGTCGCAGCCCGGCTTCGGCCACGGCACGTAACAAGTCCTCCTTGGTCGGAAAATGCCGGTAGGGCGCTGCCCGGGAAACTCCGAGCCGTGCCGAAAGGTCGCGTAGCGAGAGAGTTTCTGCGGACCCGGCCACGAGATCCATAGTCGCCAGATCGATCAGCGCCGCGCGCAGGTTACCATGATGAAAGCGTCGCGATGTCATGCTGATCCATTGACATATTGCGGGGAGCCCGGCAATGTATGCGGTGACAACATTGCCGGGGAAGATGAAGATGGCCAACTCAACGCTGCAGGATCCGATCGAGGAGGCGCGCCTCGCCTATCAGCGCGACGGGGCTGCGGTTCTGCGCGGGGTTGTACCGGCGGAATGGATTGAGCGGTTAGCCCGGGCTACTGACAGAATTCTCGAGCGGCAGTCCGGGACCGATATCAACAAGCCTGGAGACGGCCGGTTTTTCGCAGGCTTCTTCCCTTGGCTCGAAGATGCCGATTACGCGGCCTTCGTAAACGAAGGCCCGCTGGGCGAGCTGGCTGGAAAGCTCATGGGCTCAAGGCACGTCCGATTCTTCTATGATCAGTTGCTGGTGAAGGAGCCGGGGTCTAGCAAGCGAACGCCCTGGCACCAGGATCTGCCTTATTGGCCGGTCCTAGGGAACGACATCATCTCGATCTGGGTGCCCATGGACGTGGCGACTCCGGAGAACGGCGTTGTTACCTATGTCCGCGGGTCGCATCTGTGGGACGCCTTTTTCCCGCAGGAAAAGTGGAATGAGGGCAGTGGCGCGACGGCTGGGTCGGCCGAGGCATTTGATGTCATCAAGGCCCCTAATGGTGCTTCCATTGCGGACATCCGCGACCATCCGGAAAGCTATGAGTTCCTCACCTGGAATCTTGAACCCGGCGATGTGCTGATTCATCACCCGCTCACCGTGCATGGCGCGCCAGGCAATCTTAGCAGCACAAGTCGGCGCCGCGCTGTCGCGACGCGCTGGTTCGGCGACGACGTCAGGTGGATGGGGTCAGGGGATAATTTCATGCGTCGTTTGCACAAAATGCAGCCGGATTTCCCTTTTCCGGAACTCGCGGACGGGGCTCGGCCCGTGGCTCCGGTCTTCCCGCTTGTATGGCAGCTAACCTAGTGCAGCCGGCGGCTTGAAGGGAGCAAGAGAGCCCACGGGATCGGTGGCTGTTCACTGCGCGGTGAGAGTCGGGCGAATATAGGAACCCCGTCGCTCGCCACGGCTGCCAAGCTTCAATCACGGCCCGGTGGGGATCATTGCGAAAGTGGAAAAACGTGGTGAAGGATTGGAAATTCCGCCGCAATTTCTCCGCTGCTACTTAGTCTGCAAGTAGAACCGGCACACAAAATATGCGCCGGCTAGAGGCAAAGCTGGAGGGGGGCGCTGCGATCGCAGCTGTCGACCGGTGGTTCGACGCCTATTGCCGACGGGTAGCTCGGCCCCTTCCAGATATGGCTTGCCCGATGACAAGTCGTCGGCGCTTTGCGTGTTTCCGGACGGGAGGGATTCGACATGGGATTAACCGAGCAGCAACAGCTCATGGTGAAAACATGGGAGCAGCATGGTTACGCAGAGTTTGGTCTGCGTGACGCTGATGCCGCAATAGCGACGATGTCGCCGCATCCTTATATTCTGTGTGTTCCGTTAGGCCAGCTGCTCTATGGCCGCGACGAAGTATATTCCTTCTACGCCAATGACTTCCTGTGCAAAATGCCGTCTTTTGTCGAAATGGAGCCGATGTCGCGCGTGATCGGCGAAAATCATATCGTCGACGAATTCCTGTTTCGGTTCGTCCATGATGTCGAAATGCCCTGGAAGATACCTGGCGTCGCTCCGACCGGGCGACGAGTTGAGGTCGTCATGAACGTGCAGGTGGGGTTTGACGGCGATAAGATCGCCTATGAGCATCTCATGTGGGATCATGCTTCGGTCCTGACGCAGATCGGGCTCATCGACCTTCCTGCCGCAGCAATCGGTGGCGTCAGTCCGGACAATCTACGCAAGGTTTTAAAAAAGTAGAGAACAGAAATTCGAGAAGGGGAGGGGATCTATGCGTACGCTTCTTATGTGCGGCGTAAGCTTTTTTGTTGGAATTACTCCGGCGTTGGCGCAATCTGAAGTTTCTCAGGCTGGCGAACCGGAAGCCGGCATTGCGGACATCATCGTCACAGCCAATCGCCGCGAGGAGAATGTCCAGCGCGCGGCGTTGGCGGTCCAGGCCATTGATGCGCAACAGCTTCTGAGAGCTGGCGTCTCGCGGCCCGAGGATATCTCGAAGGTGGCCACCGGCGTTCAAATTGCCACCGGCGGGTCGGGCATGCCCCAGGTGTATATCCGCGGTGTCGGCAACTACGCTACCAACAGCAACGCTGAAGGCGCCATCGCGATAAACGTCGACGGGGTTTATGTATCGCGCGGATGGGCGGTGCGGGGCGCTTTTTTCGATCTTGACCGCGTGGAAGCGTTGAAGGGGCCACAAGGTACGCTTTATGGTCGAAATGCATCCGGCGGTGCGCTCAACATCATAACCAAAAGGCCGGTGCTGGGTGAAAACGGCGGATATTTTACCGTCAATGCGGGCAATTATGATCTGCTGAGCGGTGAGGCCGCGGCTAACGTCGCGGTCAGTCAGGATTTGGCAATCCGCATTTCCGGCAAGGACGTCCATCGTAACGGTTACCTACGGGATGGATATGACGACGAAAAGAGTCAGGCGGCGCGCGCGCAGTTGCTCTATAAGCCGGACAGTGACTTTTCGCTGCTTCTGAGCGGCTTCTATCAACACGGCAATGGCCGAGGAGCGGGCAACACGATCACGAACGGGCGCACTTTGCCAGGCGGGCCAGCTTACGATATCTGGGGCGGCCCAAGCCAGCCTTTGTTGGCTTATTACCAGGCGCAGAATAATCCCGCCGGATCGCCGATCGCCTCGCCCGTTCCGGGTTTCCTGTTTCAGGCTCCGCTGAAGAACGGCTTCGACCGAACAGAGGTCTATGGCGTAAATGCCGAAATCAATTGGAATTTCGGACCGGCTACCCTGACAATCCTTCCAGCATATCGCTATGGCGAGCATTCCGACTATTTTCCGATTGCGGAATATCAAATTCGCGAGAACGAGAATGACAAACAGTCGAGCCTTGAAGTTCGCCTCTCGAACCAGAGCGACAAACTGAAATGGGTCTTGGGTGGCTATTACTTCAACGAGGTTCAGGCCAATCTTCCCGGCCGGAGCCTGCGCCTCAGTCAAGCGAACTTCACGGGCGACCAAGTGTTCGACTTTCGCGGTCGTACAAGAAGCTATGCCGCCTTTGGCCAAGCGACGTACAGCATAAGCGCTGTGTTCCGTCTGACGGGTGGTCTGCGCTACACTTACGAAAGGAAAGTAGTGGACGCGGATCAGGCGTCCTATGCCGGACCCGACCAGCAGACGGGCCAGTGTACTGGATCACATCAGTTCGATCCGACTTCCCCGGTGGCGTTCGCGCCCTGTGTTGCGCTCATCAGCAACGACGGCCGCGTGTCGTCGAATTCCGTCACGTGGAAGGCAGGTCTTGAGTATGATGTCGGTCCGCGATCGCTGCTCTACGCGAATGTCAGCACCGGTTTCAAATCAGGAGGCATATATTCCGCACCCGCGCCAAATACATTCCGCCCTGAAAAGCTGACGGCCTATGAACTGGGTTCGAAGAATCGCTTCTTCGACAACCAGCTTCAGCTCAATTTGGAGGCTTTCTATTACAACTACAGGGATCATCAGGAGGCCTATCTGGGGCCGACGTCGGTCCCCGATATCTTTACGTTC
Source organism: Novosphingobium sp. KN65.2 (assembly GCF_001368935.1). Classification (NCBI taxonomy): domain Bacteria; kingdom Pseudomonadati; phylum Pseudomonadota; class Alphaproteobacteria; order Sphingomonadales; family Sphingomonadaceae; genus Novosphingobium; species Novosphingobium sp. KN65.2. Next base: position 12,478 of record NZ_CCBH010000208.1, on the reverse strand, counting down.
GTTACTGCCAACGCGGGTCGGGCCGAAAGCTACGGCGCTTTGATCGATATTCAGTTCCAGCCGACGCAGGACGATCATTTCGCCATCAGCGCACAGTTCAACAAATCGAAATACAAGTCCTTCTTCTACACCTCTCCAATCTTTTTCCCCCCAAACACGAGCTGTGCCGTGACGCCTACCGTCAATGCGGCGGGTGACTTCGGGATCGAATGCGCCGGCAAGCCGATCGTCAGAGCGCCTGAATGGACCGGGAACGCGTCCTATGATCACATTTTCCATCTTTCGGACGGCGCCACCATCACCGCCGGAGCCAGCGTTCAATTCTCCTCATCCTATTATACGGCGGTAGAATTCCTGCCGTCCGAACGTCAGAAGGCCTATGCAACGGTGGACGGCGAACTGACCTATACGGGCAAGCAGGGCGATTGGTCCATTTCCTTGTGGGGCCGCAACCTTACGAAAGAAGCCGTGGTCAATGGAGTCTTCCACTCGCCTTTCGTTCTCAACAATGCGACGGGGCCGGACGGCATGGTGGTCGGAAATTTGAAGCCGCCCCGAACCTATGGTGTTCGCGCTCGCTTTGATTTTTGATCTGTGTTGTGCGTAGGCGCTCTGCTTAGCCAGGGCGCCTATTCTTCTGCCAGAACGCACCATGAGAGGAACCTGCGGGAGATTTGTCCACTTCATGCATGGATGACAGGCTCTGCTTGAGCCTCTTTGGTGAATGCGGCGCGCATGAAGTCAAGAAAGACAGAAATTTTTTTCGGCATCGGCCTCATATGTGGGGTGAGCGCCCATATCACCCGGTCGGGTATGGTAAGGTGTGGGAATAGGATTTCCAGGCTCTCGAACTTATGTTGGGCCGGATGGATTTGCAGCAGGCGAGCTATGCCTAACCCCGAGCGAGCCGCATCATAGATGACGGACCAATTGTCTGCGAAGAGTGTGCCTGAAACCTCGACGGAGAACTTTTTGTGCTCCTGCCAAAACCACCACCGGGTCGGAGAGTGCTGGCGGGAGGAGATCAAGCAGTTGTGCTTGACAAGATCGGTGGGGTGCACAGGACGACCGCGCCGGGAAAGATATTCAGGCGAAGCGGCGATGGCATATTGCGCTTTGGAAAGCCTATGCGCGTCGATGCTTGCGAGGTTGATATCATCTTCTTCAATGGCGCCGCTCCTGATCGAGACGTCAAATCCCATACGCAAGATATCGATGACCTCGGGCTTGATCGAAACTTCTACAGTCAAGGAAGGATAGGTCTTCATGAATTCCATGACCGCTGGGAGGGCGATGGTTAGCCCCGTCCCTGGCGTCATGTGGACCTTCAACGTGCCATTGAGCGATTGGGTGAGCTCAAGAACAGATTCCTTGGCACTTTCGATTTCGTAAATAATCCGGCGCGCCCGTTCGAAATATATTTTACCCGCTTCAGTGAGGCTCAGGACACTATGAGTAGTCCTGTTTAAGAGCTTTGCCCCTACGTCATGTTCTAGCTGGTTGATGCGTTTGCTGATGGAAGATGTGGAGCAGTTCAGCACATTGGCAGCGGCGGTAAAGCTCTCTTTTTCCACCACCCTAACAAAAACGGTCATATTATTTATGGCGTCCATTCGAAAACGCTCTCCCATCGTTCGGAACCCGCATGGCGCGTCCATGTTTTCGCGAGCGCCCCAGGCGCACATTAGATATCCAGCAGCGACCTTAGCAGGCGCGCGGGTCTAAGCAAAGCCGATCAGGCTCTGGAAGCCACCTGTCGAGAGTTACGCCGCCGCATATCCGCGCCCTTCACAGCGAAGATTGCTGCGTCGGAAAAAGGATGTGCGGGATTGGAAGTTCCGAGCTCCCACAGCAGCTGATAGACGAATTGTCACCCCGAAACAGCGGCCTGTGATCTGCGTCTACAGAGCACCGCAGTGGGGACAGGACCAAGCCTCCTGTTCTGCTGCATTCTTGCGGCTGAACTTGGGGCGATCGATGTGCAGAAGAGACTGGAGAAGCCGTTTGGATAAGATCTTTTTTCCGTACCGGTCGAGCACGCACCTGGTGATGCTGCACGTCATTGCGCAGTCCGGTGCCTTCGAGAAGCACGGCCTGGACGTGGATTATCAGCGTTATATTTCCTCGAACGAAGCCCATGATGCCATCCTGAACGGCGACGTGGAATTCGTCGGCGGCAATCATGTCTCCACCTATGGGAATCGGGCGCGTGGCGACAATTGGGTCTATCTGGGCCAGACGATCAGCAAGTTGCATCACTCACTGTGTGTGCGCCCCGATTCCGGTATTCGTTCGGTCGAGGATCTTTTCGAGAAGAAGGTAGGAGCCCGCGGTTCGCACCCCGCGTTAGACGCCTGGCTCTACCTCAAGAAGCGCGGCCTGGACATGGCTCTCGACCAGGTTGAGGTCGTGAACCAGATCAAGCACCGCAAAGGCTCCATGGATCCAACGAACATGGCGGACCCCGAAGGCTGGACTTTGCCACCCCTCTACCAGTGGGTGAAAGACAAGGAAGTTGACGCCTGCTTCCTGCTGCCGCCGCAAACCGCGTTCGCCCGCGAGGCCGGGATGAAGGTTATCGATCTCGAGCCGATGCCCATGATCCACTTCACCAGCCTTTCGACGAGCCTACGCTTCGCGGAAAAAAATCCGGATATTGTCAATCGCTTCCTCAAGGCGATGATCGAAGGAATCCATTTCTTCAAGACGCGCCGGGAAGAAAGCATCAAGATCATCATGGATCATCATACGATCGAGGGTAAGATGAACTACGCGCAGGCGGCCGAGGCGTGGGGCTTGTTGGCTCCGCTGCTCGAACCCAAGCTCATCCCTTCGATGGCGGCGATTTCAAACGTCTATGAGGAGGCGGTTTACACCGACAAGGATGCGCTGCGCGTAAACCCGATGGAACTGTGGGATCTGCACTATCTTCGGCATATCGATGATACCGGTTTCATCAAAGAACTATATCATCCCAATGGCGCTGCGAGCGAGGGGCACTAACCCTCGGCGCCGCGGCGCCGCAGCCGACCGTAGATATATTGCCGGCCCCCCCTTTTTTTTTGAAAAAAAAAGGGGGGGGCTTTCGGCCCCTAAAGGAGAATTCGCGATGCCTGTGGTTCTTGGTTTAGCCTCTTCCCACGCACCGTCTCTGTTTGCAGACATCGAATATTGGCCGGCCATTCACAAGGGCCTGACCCGCGACGTTCCGCAGCCGCGTGAACTGGCCGACGAGACGCCTGAGGTGATCGCAGGATGGATTGAGCGGATAGGCGAGGCGTTCGCGACCCTGCGCCGCCAGATCGAGGAGCATCGGCTCGATGCGGTCATCATCGTTGGTGACGACCAGGCTGAGGTGTTCTCGAACGCCTGCAACCCGGGCATTGCGGTTTATGCGGGCGAGGAGGTTTCGGGCTCGACCAGCATCTCCTGGATCGGACAGGACCGGAAGGACAATCATATCAGCTTGAAAGGCGAGCCGTCCGTCGCGATGACGTTGCTGAATGGCTTGCTGGAACGCAATTTCGACCCGGCGCTGATGGAGAAATTGGTTCCACTTGCGCGGCCCGAGGGCGGTTTGGGCCATGCCTTTACGCGAGTGGCACGAGCATGCGGACTGCACGAGACTATGCTGCCGACCATCCCGCTTTTCGTCAGCTCCTATCACCCTCCGATGCCGTCCGGCGCGCGGTGCTATGCTTTGGGGAAGGCGATCGCCGAGATTTTTGCAGATCGCTCCGAACGGATCGGCATCTATGGTTCCGGCGGTCTTTCGCATGACCCGATCGGTCCGCGTGCGGGATGGGTGGACGAACCCCTCGATCATTGGGTGCTTGAGCGGATCGAGCGGGCTGAAGGGGAAAAACTGGGCCATCTTTTCTCGTTCGATTCCGACACCCTGCGCGGAGGATCGGGTGAAATCCGCTCGTGGATCGTGGCTGCAGGTGCCTTTGACGGCATCAAGGGGAATGTCGTGGACTATATTCCGGCACGCCATGCCGTCACGGGTCTGGGCTTTGCCTATTGGTCGCGCGACTGAACCGGGACGCGTCTCGTCGCCCCTGTAGCCATCCTAGCTAGATGATCTATATGGGCATCATATTAGACGGGCAGAGAGGGAATGGCTTGTACGAGCTTGTCTGGGAAGAGCGGCTGCTGATAGTACGATCGAGCAGCTTCTGGGATGACGTTGTCATGGAGCGCTATGAACGCGATCTTCGCGATAAATTGTGCAGTGCACCTTCGACTGGCTTCGCCTTTCTTGTCGCGCTTGCCGGTTCACCGCCCCAAGGGGCCGAAATCGTGGAACGGCACGGCGCTACCACGCCATGGCTGATGGCGGCGGGATGTCTTGCTATAGCCATGGTCCTCGACTCCGCGCTACTGCGTCTGCAGCTCAAACGGGCCGCCGGTGAAAGTGCACCGCTCAGGGCTTTCGAGAGAGAAGGGGAGGCGCGCGCCTGGCTGCTGACGCAAATCTGAATTGCACTGCTGCCAGACCCGGACCGTTACTGGGCTGTATAGCCGCCATCGACCGGAATGACCGCTCCCGTCACGAAACTTGACCGATCCGAACATAGCCACAGGGCTGCTTCCGCAATCTCATCGGGCTGGCCCAGGCGACCGATCGGGTGCAGAGCGGTCATCATGCCGCGCATCTGGGGATCCGCAAGCCACTCCTGCAGCGGCGGCGTCTCGATCATTCCCGGGCAGATGACATTGACACGGATACCCTCGCGCGAATGATCCAACGCGGCCGTTCTGGCAATACCGACCACGGCATGCTTGGCCGCGCTGTAGATCGCGTTGCCGGGATGCCCCAATATCCCCGCCCCGGACGAAATGTTAACGATCGAGCCCTTTGACTGTTGTCGCATCGCTTTTATTTCGGCCCGCATGCAGTGGAACACTCCCCAGAAATCGACATCCATCACCTTGCGGGCGAGCTCTTCGTCGAGATCGGGCAGTGGCGTATCGGGAGGGTAGAAGGCGGCGTTGTTGACGGCGCAATCCAATGCGCCGAATGTGTCGAGCGCCGCTGCGATGATGGTTTGGGCGGTGTCCGGTTCGGTCAGATCCCCCACTGAGGCCAGAACCGCGCCGCCCTCTTCACGGACCAGGGATGCCGTTTGTTCCAGCAAATCCTCGCGAATGTCGGTGATGACGACATTAGCGCCCGCGTTCGCGAAGCTGCGTGCCAGCGACCGGCCTATGCCGCCGCCCGCACCGGTAATGAATGCCGTTTTGCCAGCGAGTTCCAAGCTATTCTCCCTCTTCTTGCTTGTTGTCAGTCCAGATCACGCGCCAGCCTGATACCGGTTATGGCGTTGCGCGCGAGCCTTGTCGCGAAGGATAGCGAACGCTCGCGCGCAACGTGGAGGCGTTGTTGTACCAGCACCCGCCCCGAAAAACGCGGAGCGCGCAGTCGCCCGCTGTTCTCGCAGACCCGTCCGCCGGGGCGCCCGCATGGCTGTCATTCCAGCAATCCGCGGTCCATTCCCAGACATTGCCGTGCATGTCATGGACGCCAAATCCATTGGGGGCATAGCTGCCGACCGCGACCGTGCCGTCAGGATGGTCGAAATTGGCATCGGCGGTCGTTATGCCGGCGCCCGTCGCATAATCCGTCATTCTGCCGCCGCGTGCAGCATATTCCCACTCTGCCTCGCTCGGCAGGCGGTAGGACTTCCCAGTGACCGTGCGCAGCCAGGTGACATAGGATTGCGCATCGTCCCAGCTGACATTGATGACGGGCTGGTCCCGTTGACCCCAGCGATCGGCCGGACGGTAACCCTCGCATCCGCCGCCTTCGACACAGGCCGACCAGTCATCGAAGGTCACTTCCATGACGCTGATGGCGAACGGCTTGATGGCGACGGCATGGCGCGGATTGGCTGTCTTGTCTTCGGGACGGCCATCAACCGACGGGCCCATCTGGAAACTGCCACCCGGCACGACGATCATCTGCGGCGTGGATATGCAGTCTCGGAAGCGCTGGCCGGGCGCAAGTTGCGAGGCGCCGCTCGGTGTGGAGCGACTGCATTGCGCACGCGCGGCGTCCAGGTTGATCGCCTGGCGCCGTGTCCGGTCAGCGGCAAGAGCCGCGCGCGCCTGATCCGACAGTGCGAGCGCCTCTGCATAGCGGGGGTCGTTCCGGATTCCGGCTAGTGCCAGGTAGCTATCGAGTGCCTGAACCGCGCGCTGATAATCGTGGTTGAGGAAGGATAGCCGCGCTTCCAGCAGGAGTAACGGCGGAGGCGTTGCTACGTTCAGGGAACGATATTGGGCAATATTGTCGAGCGTTTCGACAATTCTACCACCTGTCAGGCTGACACGCATCCGCTGCAGCAATATATCGGCCTGCACCTGCTCGCTCGCCGCGCGTGCGACCGAGGGAGAGGCCGTAATCGCGAGCGACAATATCATCAACGCGCCCGGCAGGAGATTATGGGAGCTCAGCCCGCCGGACATGGCTTCCTCTTCTCCCGGTTCTCGCGCCACAGCGTGGCCTCGACAAGGTAGCTGGCAGCCATGGCCTGTGGATCGGCAGGTGGTGCCACTGGCGCAAAGGCCGGTTCGCAGCGCATGTCTGTAAGAAACTGGTCGCGGATCTTGGGAAGGTCCAACGACGCTGGCGGAGGCGCGTTAGGCCGGGCTTGCGGCGTCGCGAGCAGGAGCAGGGCCAACAGGTGCAGGGCGCTGCTCATAATCCATCCCCTTGTTCGCAAACCCCCAGGCCGTGCCGGCGATTTCAGGGGCAAGTCGCGCTGGGGCTACTCTACCCAAAGTCGCCCCATTGGCCCGTTTCTAAAACGGAAAAACTTCGTGCTCCTTTCGCGATAGCCAAGACGCCCCGCGGACGGATACTTGATGATCGAGGTTGGTCGAAAGGTTGGACGTTTGGGCTTCCCGGGTTTGCCGACCGAACGAATAGAAGAATGCGCCGGGCGCTGGTCAAGCAGCGTTGCCCGCAATCCAGGATCGAGGATAAGCGTGAATTCGGTGACCCAAGCGACGCGTATGTTGATTGGCGGCGAGCTCGTGGAGAGCGAGAGCGGCGAATGGATCGAGGCGATCAATCCGGCAACGGAGGAAGCGATCGGCAAGTTTCCCGCCGGCAACGAGCGCGACGTGGCGAAGGCGGTGGCCGCTGCCGAGCAGGCATGGCCCGAGTGGAACGGTATCGGTGTGGCGGCGCGGGCCAATGCTCTGCGCGATTTCGGCAAGGCAATCCTGGCGCGTGCGGATGAGCTTCTCGAGGTGGAGGTTCGCGATACCGGCAACACGATCGTACCCATGCGGGGCGACGTGAAGCATGGCGTCGACAGCATCAACTATTATGCCGGCCTTGCTTATGAGCTGAAGGGCGAGAGCATTCCCGCCACGCCCAACAATCTGCATTTCACCGTCCGCGAGCCCTACGGCGTGGTGGCGCGGATCGTGCCGTTCAATCATCCGGTCATGTTCGCCACGGCCCGCACCGCGGGCGCGTTGATGGCTGGGAACGCCGTGATTGTGAAGCCGCCCGAAACGGCGTCGCTGTCCGCGCTGATCCTCTCCGAGATTGCGCGCGAGGCATTGCCGCCGGGTGTCTTCAATATCGTGACGGGTACGGGCGCCGGTGTCGGCGCTCCTCTGGTCAAGCATCCGCAGGTCAAGCGCATCGCTTTCATCGGGTCGGTCGGGACCGGCATGGCGATCCAGCGCATGGCCGCGGAAACGGGTGTCAAGAATGTGACCCTGGAGCTGGGTGGCAAGAACCCGATGATCGTGTTCCCCGACGTCGATCCGCAGGCTATCATAGCCTCGGCCGTCGCGGGTATGAATTTCTCCTGGCAAGGCCAGTCCTGCGGTTCCACCAGCCGGCTGCTGCTGCACGAGAGCCTTTATGACGAGGTCGTCGCCGGCCTTGTCGACCGGATCGAGGCCATCCGGGTTGGCGACCCGATGGATGAAGCGAGCCAGATGGGCGCCATCAACTCCAAGGGCCAGTATGATAAGGTCCTGAACTATATCGAGGTGGCGAAGGCCCAAGGCGCCAAGCTGCTGGCCGGGGGGCATCGCCCGGTTGGCGCGGGATTTGAAAAAGGGTTCTGGGTCCGTCCGACCCTGTTCGGCGATGTCACGCAGGACATGCGTATCGCCAATGAGGAGGTCTTCGGGCCGATCCTCTCGGTGATGAAGTGGTCGACCTTCGAACAGGCCCTGGACATCGCCAATGCGGTCGATCTGGGCCTGACCGCCTCGATCTGGACCAATGACATCGACAATGCCCTGGGAGCCGCTCGCCGGGTACAGGCGGGCTATGTCTGGATCAACTCGGTCGGCCCGCATTACCCCGCCATGAACTATGGTGGCTTCAAGAACAGCGGTACCGGCCGCGAGGAAGGCCTTGAGGAAATGCTCTCCTATACCGAGCAGAAGGTCCTGAATATCGCTCTGCGGAAATAAAAAAACGGCACCATCAAGGCTGCATCGGGAGGAGGCGCGCTTAATGTATCGGGGCTCGATGGCCAAGATGTCCGCAGCTATGGCCCTTTGTGGCTCTCTGTCGCTGTTTTTGGTCGTCGATGCGGCGCGGGCGGCAGATGAGCCGGCGCTGTGGAAGAGCTTGCCGCCCCTTCCGGTCTCGGTGGCCGAAGTTGCCGTCGCCGCCGAGGAGCGCAGGATTCATGTCGTTGGCGGCACTGAAGTCAGTCCGCAGGGCATCATACAGAACGCATCTTCAACCCATCACATTTATGACGGCAGGTCCGCCACATGGTCCGCAGGTGCGCCATTTCCGGTCCCCACCAGTCATCTGGCGATGACGGTTATGAATGGACGCCTTTATGCATTGGGCGGCTTTGACGACATAGTCCATATCGGCCCGCAGCGCGGTTTCTACGTCTACGATCCGACGACCGACAGGTGGAAGGCGCTGCCGCCGCTCACGGTGCCGCGCGGCTCCATCGCCCTTGTGGCCGTGGCAGGGAAGCTTCATGCGCTTGGCGGTCGGCTTTCCGATCGGATCGTCGATGTGCCGACCCCTGACGGCATGCTGAAGGTCGGGGAGCATAGCAGCAATATGCATGAGGTATTCGATCCAAAGACTGGGGCCTGGACAACTGCAGCCGCGCTTCCCGGGCCGCCTCGCGACCATATGGGGATAGGGGTGATTGAAGGCCGAATTCATGTGTTCGGTGGGCGGATCAATGATTTTAGCGGCTTGCTCGATCGTCACGACGTTTATGACCCGCGAGTGGATAAATGGACATCGGCAGCTCCCTTGCCCGAGGCGCGTTCGGCTGGTGCGTTTGCGGTAGCCGGCGGGCGGATCATATACGCAGGAGGGGAGTGCAAGCCCGGCGGCGGTCCAGGGATGGTAATGACTTTCGCGGACGTGACCGCCTATGATCCTCGGTATGATCGCTGGGTAGATTTGCCCGCCATGCCTGCTGGGCGGCACGCGTTGGGAGCGGCCGTCGTTGGCCGCGACCTCTATCTGGTGGGTGGCTCGCCGATCTGTGGCGGTGGTGCATCACCTGACTTCGTCAGGATTGCCCTTCCCTGAGGGGAGGGCGATGCAGCGGACGTGATCCCTCGCGACGGTTCTGGCTCTGCCGATCCCGGAATAAGGACAATGCCATGAACCCGCCATCCGTACCGCAAATCGATGTCACCATGGGTCATGTCATTGATCGGACGTGGCCGCCCATTAAGGTTGACTTTCCCGACGGCGTGACGATGACGCCCGCCATCCAGTACAGCACACCTCCTTCATGCCGGCCATTGACACTGGACCTCTACCGCCCAGGCGTCGATGCTGAAGGCGGGCACCCCATACTGATCTTCATCCATGGGGGCAGTTGGGCGAGGGGGGATTCCCGCTCAAGTCGCCCGCTGCGTCGCTTCCCTTGGGTACTCGCGGCGTTGGCGGCGACGGGCTACGTCATTGCGTCGATAGAATATCGGCTCGTCGGGGAGGCGATCTGGCCGGCCCAGGCGCAGGATGTGAAGAGCGCCATCAAATTTCTGCGCGCAAACGCCGAGCTTTACGGGGGCGACCCATCGCGCATCGGCGTCTGGGGCGCTTCGTGCGGTGGGCACCTGGCCGCCATCGCTGCGACTACCTCTGGGGCGAGCGAACTCGCGTCGCGGGATGAGTCGCTCATCGATGTCAGCGAAACCGTGCAGGCGGCGGTCGCCTGGTTCGGCGGGTTCAACATGGCGTCCATCACCGAGCAATGCGCGCAACTGCCAGGCTGCTATCCGCGCACCGATCGCAGTGCGCCGGAGTGGAGTCTTCTAGGCGGAATGCCGCATGAAGTCGATCCCGGCTTCCTCCGCTCCGCCGGACCAATCAACTACGTCTCGCCGTCCAGCGCGCCCATGCTGCTGATAGCAGGGGACTGCGATTTGCTCATTCCACCCCAGCAATCGATCGAGATGGCCGAACGGCTGGCGGCGGCCGGCGGGCAGGTGCAGCTGGAGATAATGGCGGGTGTGGGCCACGATTTCGCCGGCGAAACGGAAGACCAGACACGCGCTGCCAACCAGCAGGCTCTGCACGTCACCATGATGTTTCTGGATGCCTTGCTGAAGGCGCGCCGGACATAGCCAACAACAAACAGGAAGATCGGGGAGAGATATGACACAGCGCCGCTTTGAGGGAAGATCGGTTTTCATCACCGGGGCCGGCAATGGCATCGGACTTGCCACAGCTCGGGCGTTCGCATCGGAGGGAGCGAATGTCGCAATCGCCGAGGTCGACCAGAGCCGGGGCGAAGCTGCTGCGGAGAATATTCGCGCGGCAGGCGGCAATGCGCTTTTCGTGGCATGCGATGCCGTCGACGAGGCTTCAGTACGCGCAGCGATCATCGCCGCCTGCGACGCTTACGGGCCCATCAGGCATGCCTTCAACAATGTCGGCGCTCCGCAGGGAAGCCGCATCGAGGAGACCACGCTTGAGCAATGGGAATGGACGTTCAGGATGAACCTGACCTCGACCTTCCTGGCAATGAAGCATGAAATTCCAGTGATGCGATCGGGAGGAGGGGGCACCATCGTCAACTGCGCCTCCAATACCGCCTCTGTCTATACCGCTGCGGCACCCATCGCCTACACTGCCGCGAAGGCGGCGGTCATCAACCTATCGCACCATGCCAGTATCGAACTCGGCAAGGACCGAATTCGCGTCAACAGCATATCTCCGGGTCTGACCGCGACGCCCCTGGTCCTCGATAACCTGCCACCCGATTTGCAGGGCCAAGTGACCGCCGCGATGCAGGTAGTGCCCCGGCTCGCGAAACCAGAAGAGATGGCCGGTGCGGTCCTCTATTTGTCGAGCGACGAAGCCGAGATGATCGTAGGCGAAAATCTGGAGGTCGGGGGTGGCCGCCTTTTCTGATCGCATCGAGCCGCAACAGATTGCGCGAGAGGAGTGTGTCAGCGCGGGCGCGGCGCAGGCTGGGCCGTGGGATGCCTTCTCTCCGGCAAGACGCTGGCTGTTCCTCTTCGTGCTGTTCCTTGCCGGCGTGTCGAGCACGATGGATCGGGGCGTCATGTCCATCGTACTGGAGCAGCTGAAGCAGGAATTCGCGTTGTCCGACACGATGCTGGGTTTGCTCGGGGGTGCACCTTTCGGAATCTGCTATGCACTCTCGAGTATCCCGCTGGCGCGCGTCGCTGATCGCCATGGTCGCAAGAGGGTCTTGTTTTGGGCCGCCTTGGGCTGGGCGATCATGACCGGTCTGTGCGGTCTTGCGACGACCTTGCCTTTCCTGATCCTCGCGCGCATGGGCGTAGGACTTGCCGAGGGAGGTTCGACGGCTCCTTCGCACGCTCTGATTGCTGATTATTTTCCGCCGATACGCCGTGCGATGGCGCTTGCCGTGCTGACCGCGTCTGGCACGCTCGGCACGCTTCTGGCATCCAGCGTCGGTGGCTGGGTCACTCAAAATCATGGCTGGCGCCAAGCGTTCTTTGTCATGGCGGCCATCTCCTTGCCCATTGCGTTTCTGGTCTTATCGGTGCTGCGCGAGCCAAGGAGAACGGCTCCTGGAGCGGCCTCGCCTCCTTTTCGGCAGGATCTGGCCGCCTTGGCGCGTAAGCCGGCTTTCGTGTCGGTACTGACGGGATTGCTCTTCTTTACCGCCATGCCTTTCGCGGTGATTATTTTCACGCCCGCTTTCCTGATCCGAGACATGGGCTTGTCCGCAACGCAGGCTGGAAGCCTGTTCGGGCTCGCGACTGCGACCGGAACGGTTTTCGGCTCGCTGGCCGGCGGTTATGTGGCGGACCGGCTGCGCCGGATGGACGATGCCTGGCTTTTACGCCTGCCGGCTATTCTGATGGCAGTTGAGTGTCCAGTAACGCTGGCCCAGTTTTCACAGTCTGGATTGTGGCCCTTTCTCGTTCTTCATTCGATTAGCACGGCCTTGCTCTACGCGGTGCTACCATCCTGCTTCGCCACCGTACAATATGTCTGCGGCGGCGG
>NZ_CCBH010000207.1:0-2326 GCF_001368935.1 Novosphingobium sp. KN65.2 | reverse complement strand
GGTGATCCGCATGAAGCCGAACCGGTCGATGGTGGCGATGTCGCCGGTGTCGAACCAGCCTTCGCCATCGATCGCGGGTGCATCGGAGCGATAATAGCGCTCCAGCACCCAGGGTCCGCGCACCATCAAGGCACCGGATTGCTCGCCGTCATGCGGCAGCACGTTGCCGTCCTCATCGACGATCTTCATCGCGATACCGAACATCATCCGGCCCTGACGGGTCCAGATGGTTTCATTCTCCTCGGCCTTGCCCAGCGCCGACAGCGCAGGCGTAGGAGTGGAGACCACGCCGAGCGGGCTGGTCTCGGTCATGCCCCATATCTGTTGCACGGTGACGCCGAGCTTGTCGAACGCCACCGCCATGTCGCGCGGGACGGCCGAACCGCCGATGATGACCCGTTGCAAGCTGCCCGGCGTTTCTCCCGTGCGCGCCAGATGATCGAGATACAGCGTCCAGATCGTGGGCACGCCGCCCGAGAAGGTGACGCCTTCGTCCACGATGAGCTGCTGCAGACTGGCGCCGTCGAACCTGTCGCAGGGAAAGACGAACTTCACGCCGTTGATCGCACCCGCAAAGGGCAGGCCCCAGGCGGTCGCGTGATAGAGCGACTGGCACGGCATCACCACGTCGAAGGCGGAGAAGTTGAGGGCGCCGCTCAGGCCCGCCGCCAGCCCGTGCAGCACGACCGAACGGTGCGAGTAGAGCACGCCCTTGGGATCGCCCGTCGTGCCCGACGTGTAGCACAGGAATGCGCCTGCATTCTCGTCCAGCCGGGGCCAGTCATAGCTTTCCGCCTCGCCGCCGATCAGGCGCTCATAGCAGCCCCAGCCATCGATCGCGCGATCGGCATCGCTCAGCAGGACGTAATGCTCGACCGTCTCCAGTCGGTCCCGGATCCTATCGACGATCTCGACCATGTTGCGATCGAGCAGCAGCACCTTGCTGCCCGCATGATTGATGGTGAAGACGAGATGGTCGTCGGGTAGGCGCGGATTTGCGGTATGCAGTACCGCGCCCATGCCCGGCACCGCGAAGAACAGCTCGAAATGCCGGTGTGTGTTCCACGCCAGCGAACTAACCCGGTCGCCGGGCGCCACGCCCAGCCGCGACAGCGCATGCGCCGCCTGCGCCGCTCGCGTCCAGGCCCGCGCGTAGTCATAGCGCCATATCGGCTCATCGATATTCTTCGACACGATCTCGCGGTCGCCATGCGCCACCGACGCAAAACGCAGGATGTCGGCAATATTCAGTTGGGCATTCTGCATCAGTCCCGGCAGCACGACGTTCTCCTCGAGCCGTTAGACGGGCTGGAACTCGTGACCCCATTCGCTGATGCGGTCGTGGATCACCGGCTCCCAGCTCTCCTCGTCATCGATCCTGAGGCCGCCATGGCCTACCTCCATCATGAATTTGGAAGGCGTGTGCGCGTAGAAGGACACGATCCTGTCGTTCGAATGCTGACCCAGCGTCAGTCCGATAGCGATCCCGGCGGCCTGCACGCGTTCATACGCCCTCTCAACATCCTCCATATTATTCATTTCCAACTCGAAATGATGGAGTTTGCTGTCTCCTCCCAGCCCTTCGGCAAAGGCGATCGAATGATGGCGCGGGCTGGTGTGCAGGAACGAGGCATGCATCGTGCTGCCGTCGGGCAGCGGCTGATAGATATAATCGGAAAGCTGTGCGAACAGCGCCTCGCGCATGAACTTCTCGTCGCCCTTGTGATCGGTTGAGTTGAAGGCGACATGGCCGAGCCCCTGATCACCTGTCACGAAACCATGCGGGACCTTGTCCGAAACAAACGGAGATTCCGCATCTTCCAAGCCCAGCGCAATCTCGTGCCGTGCTCCGACGGGTCCGACGAAATGGAAAAACCGGTCCACCCTCCGCAACCGAGCGGAGGCCTCGTCGCCATCCTGGGTCACAATACCAAGGCTATCGAAATGCGCGCGCAGGTGATCGAAGTTCTCCTGGCTCCCCGCGTCCCAGCCGACCCAGGCAATGTCGTCGGCAGGACCGTTCACAAAGTGAAAGCGCCGGGCTTTCTCATCGATCCGGCAAAACAGCCCCTCTCGCGACCTCTCCACGCCAAGACCAATCAGGCCCGCATAACGCTCCCACGCATCGAGATCCGATGCCTCAAAGCCAAAATAGGCCGTGCTGATCAACATATCTCTCTCCAAAAATCGTACTGACGGCGAAGCGCTTCGCGACGATCATGTAACGCCGACCATCCAAAGTGGGCCGACCGTACGGCGCCGCACCGGCTTCTGTCAGACAACTCACATTCCTATGTATTCTTCATGGCTCTGTTGCAAAGATTGG
>NZ_CCBH010000206.1:0-18741 GCF_001368935.1 Novosphingobium sp. KN65.2 | reverse complement strand
TGTGGGGGGGGGGGGGGTTTTTCTTTGCCTGCGTCAGATCACTTGAGATAGAAATTGACCGTCGTGACGACGCGGACCTTCTTGTAGGGTGTGTCCGAGACGCCCCAGCCACCGGTATCGCCGTCGCGGGCTTCGACCGAGAAGTAGCCCTGGGTCGCGTTCTTGATGGAGCCGACTTCCGACCCGCTGTCCTTCGCGAACTGCTCGGCTGCAGCGCGCGCGTCCTTGGTCGCTTCGGCCACCATCTCGGGCTTGATGTCGTTGAGCTTGGTGAAGGCATAGGACATGCCCGAGCCTTCCTCGAGCACGACGCCGCGGCGGACCAGTTCGAACTGCTTCCTAACCGCATCCTGCGCGCGCTTGATGTCCGTGCTGCGCAAGGTCACGCGCTGGCGCACAGTGAAGGTTGGTATGCCGTTGTCCTTGTACTGCGACACGTTGACGCCGGTCGGTTGCAGAGCATCGGCCGGGAAGCCGAGTTCGCGGAAGAAGCTGCGGATCTGCGCGGTATCGCGATCGACGCTGCCCTGCGCGTCCGACAGGTTCCCCGCACTGGCCGAATAGGCGATTGTCCAGGTTGCAAGGTTCGCAGTCACGTCGCGTTCGGCCAGGCCGCGCACGGTGACCGATCTGTCGGCATGCTGGGCGCGCTTGAGGCCATCGCCCAGGCCGAATCCGCCAACGACCATGCCGATTGCCAGTATGGTGGAACTGGCCAGCCATCGCTTCGTTGTGGCCTGGGCGAAGAACCCGGTGGAGCGGTCGGCATTATCTGGGCTATGATCAGGCATCGCAGGTCTCCCTCTTGGTCCTGCATTCCTGCCTTCGAACGGCTTTATCTGCGATGAACCGTTTCCTGTTGTCGATGAACTGAAGGAAATTTTGTGCTCAAGTACCTCCACACCATGATCCGCGTCAGCGATCCGGACGCGACGATGCGCTTCTTCGAATTGATCGGTCTGAAGGAAACCCGCCGCTTCTCGAGCGAGCAGGGTCGTTTCACGCTGATCTATCTGGCTGCGCCGGGGCAGGAGGAAGCTGAGGTTGAGCTGACTTACAACTGGCCGGCGGAAGACGGATCGCAGGAAGAATACACCGGCGGGCGCAATTTCGGCCATCTCGCTTTCGCGGTCGACGATATTTACGAGACCTGCCAGCGGCTGATGGATGCCGGCATCGCGATCAACCGTCCGCCGCGCGACGGCCACATGGCCTTCGTGCGCACGCCGGACGGAATTTCGATCGAACTCTTGCAAGGCGACGGACGTCTCGAACCTGCCGAGCCTTGGGTGAGCATGCCGAACGTCGGCACCTGGTAAGCTCCGGTATTACGCGTGCGGCCCATCTTGGGCCCCGCACGCGTAATGTCTCAGGCAGCCCTGGGTAACGGCGACTTGGCGAAGCGCAAGATCGCGTATCCCAACAAGGAAGAGAAAAGCGACCCTACCAGTACCCCGAGTTTGGCCTCTTCGATGAGGAGGGGGTATCTCGGGAAGGCGAGCGCGCCGATGAACAGGCTCATGGTGAAGCCGATGCCGCACAGCACGGACATGCCCCATAGCTGAATCCATGAGGCTCCGGCAGGCCGCGGTGCAAAGCCCAGCTTGTCCGACACGACGATCGCCGAGAAGATGCCAAGTTGCTTGCCCAAGAACAGGCCGAGGGCGACGCCCAAGGGAACCGGATCGAGCAGGCCGTCGAGACCGATGCCGGCCAGCGCCACACCGGCATTGGCAAAGCCGAAAAGCGGGACGATCACGTAACTGTTCCAGGGAACCAGCGCGTGTTCAAGGCGCAGCAACATGCTGTCGCCGCGGTGCAGGGGCTTGAGCGGGATGGTGAAGGCCATCACGACACCGGCGATGGTGGCATGGATGCCGGTGTTGAGCACGCAGTACCACAGGCCCAGTCCCAGCAGCAGGTAAACCCACAAGTGGTGGACGCCGCGCCGGTTGGCGAGAATCAGGCCGGCGAGCATGATCAGCGCGCCCACGCCCCACATCATCTTGATCTCGGCGGTATAGAACAGCGCGATGATGACGACTGCACCGAGGTCATCGACGATAGCGACAGTCAGCAGGAAAAGGCGCAGAGAAGGCGGGATGCGGTTGCCGAGCAGCCCGAGCACGCCCACCGCGAAGGCGATGTCGGTTGCGGCCGGGATGGCCCAGCCACGCTGCATCGGCTGCCCGCTGCCGGCCGTCGCGATATAGATCAGGGCCGGAGCGATCATTCCCGCAGCCGCGGCGAGGACCGGAAGCCGCCGCTTGGCTGCGCTGGACAGTTCGCCGTCGAGGATTTCTCGCTTGATCTCGAGTCCGACGACGAAGAAGAAAATCGCCATCAGTGCATCGTTGATCCACATGTGCAGACTGTCGAGCTTGGCGATCGGCGTCCACGACAGTTCATGGTGGAACACGTAATGGTAGTCGTGCGCAAACGATGAATTCGCCGCGACGAGGGCAAGCCCTGCGACGATGATCAGCAGGACGCCTGCAGATGCTTCACCGCCCATTAACTTTGTGAAAGCGCGTGCCAAATTGTTGGCGAAGTGTCGTTTCAAGCTCATAATTCGGTTTCAGTCAGGCTTTCTGGTGAACTGTTACTTCGAATACTTGCGCGTGACCTAATCGCAGGATCTGGCAAGCGTTCGAAGGATTGGGGGTCATTTGGATTGGATCGAAGCCGTAAGACCAGTCATTACAATCCTGCAACTTTCTGAACGGGAACTTCTTCTGTTCGCTGCGTTCTGGTTTCTTATCGGCGCCATGGATGATGTCGCCGTGGACTTGTGCTGGATCTGGCTGAGGCTGACCAAGCGCGCCTGCGCAGGTTTCATCAGCCGCGAAGCGGCTGAAGCCCCACTCACCGGAAGGGCAGCCGTATTCATTGCTGCCTGGCAGGAGGAGCAGGTCATCGGCCATACCATCCACCATGCGCTCTCGGTTTGGAAGCAAGATGAATTCATCCTCTATGTCGGCTGTTACAGGAACGATCCAGCCACGATTTCGGCAGCCATGGCGGGTGCCGGCAGTGATCCACGCGTCAGGGTCGTCATCCACCACAAGGCAGGGCCGACGACCAAAGCGGATTGCCTGAACCGCCTCTACACCGCCTTGTGCGATGACGAGCGGCGGTACGGATACCGCTTCAAGAGCATAGTCTTGCACGATTCCGAAGACATGGTCCACCCGGCGGAACTTGCCGTCATCGATGGCGCGATGACCGATGCTGAATTCGTGCAACTGCCGGTCTGGCCCGAGCCGCAGCCCAGATCTCCCTGGGTGGGCGGTCACTACTCGGACGAGTTCACCGAATCCCATGCCAAGTCGTTGGTCGTGCGCAATGCGCTGGGCGCGGCCATCCCGGCCGCGGGCGTCGCATGTGGCTTTTCTAGAGACATCATCGCCCGAATTGCCGGACTTCGCCATGCTGAGGGCGTGCCCGGTCCTTTCGCCTCGGACTGCCTGACCGAGGATTATGAACTGGGCGTACTGGTCAGGCGGGAAGGGGGGCGGTCCCGATTCTTGCGGGCACGCGATGCCGATGGTCAGCTTGTTGCCACACGCGCTTATTTCCCTTCTCGCCTCGAAGATGCGGTTCGCCAGAAAACGCGCTGGATCCACGGCATTGCCTTTCAGGGCTGGGACCGCCTGGGCTGGGATCAGGGTTTCGCCGATTTCTGGATGGCCCTGCGCGACAGGCGCGGCCCCCTTACGGCCTTCGTTCTGGGCATGGGCTATGTCCTGCTGGTGGTTGAAGGTGTGCTGGGGATTTTCCGGCTCGTCGGATGGAACTCGCAGGTGGCAATATCGCCATCGCTGCGGATCATGCTCCTGCTTTGCTTTGCCAGTTTCCTGTGGCGCGCAATTGTCCGCTTCGTTTTTACGGCGCGCGAATATGGAATGACTGAAGGTTTGCGCGCGGTGCTGCGCATTCCGGTTTCCAACATCATCACGATCATGGCCGGACGCCGTGCGCTCGTACGCTACATCAAGACCCTGCGCGGCGAGGCGATAACCTGGGACAAGACCCGGCATGACGTCCATCCGGCTCACGTCTCTTCACCGACAGGAAGCACCCGATGAGCGCTCGCAAACAAGTTCGCGGTCAACCGCTGGTGGCGCTGCTCGCGGTTGCGGGCGGTTGGATCGGCGGCCGCGCCGTCACGTGGGAACCGCCGGCCCTGATTCAGGAAGCCGTGGCCAGTGAGGATGTGCATAAGTCGGCAGGCGTCGGGCGGGACGGCGCGTACCGGTTCGACACTGCCGTCGGCCCGCACTCCGTGCCCTTCGCCAGTTCATCGGCCGACCTGCCCATGCGCGAACGGAGCCCGCAACTTGCTTCGCACTTACCGGGTCATGGGCTGAAGCTGGAGCAACGAAGTTACCCCTTGGCCGGTCGTCGACCGCCAGCGTGGCTTCCGATGACCTGGGACTTGGCGGGTATGACGGATAGTCGTCCCACAACACGGGCGGCCTTCCATCCGCAGCCGCGCATCGCGGGCCATGAGCTGCCCGGTGTTCAACTCGCGGCTCAGCCTGCTTCCCCATCCGCGGTCGGGACGGGCGCGATCTCCGGCGACAGACCGGATGTGCCGGATCGAGAAGTACCGGTAACCTTCAAACCCAAACGCTGGTCAGGCGATGCCTGGGCCTTGATGCGCGGGAGCGGAAGTGTGGCGCTCGTCAAGGGAACCTTGCCCGCAACTTACGGGGCGAGCCAGACTGGCGCTGTGCTGCGCTATCGCATCGCCCCGCGCAGTGCTTATCGACCGACGGCCTATCTTCGCTCGACCTCGACTCTCGGGACGGTCCGACAAACATCTGCGGCTCTGGGCTTTGCTGCGCGTCCGGTGCCAACCGTGCCGATCGTCGGCGCGGTCGAAGGACGGCTGACCGACGATGCCGGAAGGCGCAGATTCCAGCCTGTGGCGATGGCAGTGACGGAACTGGCACCGTTCGAACTCGCGATGGGCCTGCGTGGTGAGGCTTACGGCCAGGCGGGCTACGTTGGCGGAAAGTTCGCAACGGCCTTTGCCGATGGGCAATTCCGCGCAGATCGCGCCCTGTTTTCGGCCGGACGCTTCGATACAAGGCTCGGCGCAGGCTTGTGGGGGGGCGTGCAGAAAGGAGCTGGGCGTCTCGATTTCGGACCTTCGGCAACGGTAACGGCGCCGCTGGGTAGGGGAACCTTCGGCCGCGTTGCATTCGATTGGCGCTTCCGTTTACTCGGCAATGCCAATCCCGGTTCCGGGCCGGCCGTGACTCTTTCCGCAGGTTTCTGAATCGCTGCTTTTCTCCGCCGCCACGCTGCGGTAGCGAGATAGCAGTAATGGACGTCTATCTTCCCATCGCCAATCTCTCGGTCAATGGCCTGATCATCGTCGGCCTTGGCGCGATCACCGGCCTCCTCTCGGGCATCTTCGGCGTGGGCGGAGGATTCCTGACGACGCCGCTGATGATCTTCTACGGCATACCGCCAACGGTTGCGGCGGCATCGGCAGCCAGCCAGGTCACCGGCGCGAGCGTGTCGGGTGTCTTCGCGCATACCCGGCGAGGCGGCGTGGACTACCAGATGGGCGCGGTCATGGTCGCAGGCGGCATCATCGGCACCGGGATAGGTGCCTTGCTGTTCAACCTGCTCGCCCAGCTTGGCCAGATCGATACCGTCATCAACATTCTCTACGTCGTCCTGCTTGGATCGATCGGCGGCCTGATGGCGAAAGAGAGCATCCAGTCGATTCGGGCGGAGCGTAGCGGCGTATCGATGGCGGCGAAAAAGCGGCGCCACCACCCGATGGTCGCAAGCCTGCCGATGCGCTGGCGCTTCTATCGCTCGGGGCTCTACATCTCGCCGCTTGCGCCGCTTCTGCTGGGGATGGGAACGGGCATCCTGACGATGCTCATGGGTATTGGCGGCGGTTTCATCCTCGTCCCGGCGATGCTCTACATCCTTGGCATGAGCGCCAATGTCGTGGTCGGAACGTCGCTGTTCCAGATCCTCTTCGTGACGATGGCGACGACGATGATGCACGCTCTTACCACCCATGCCATCGATATCGTCCTCGCTTCGCTGCTGCTGTTCGGCTCGGTGACGGGGGCGCAGTTGGGGGCGCAGTTCGCGCAGAAGGCAAGTCCGGTGAAACTGCGCCTTGTCCTCGCCATCATCGTTCTGGTGGTGGCAGCGCGCATGGCGCTCGGGCTGGGGTACAGGCCGGACGACATCTATACGATGGCTCCGCTATGAGGAACCTGCGGGCTTCCCTGTGCGCGCTGATGGCGCTGTTTCTGCTGACGGGGGCCCGCGATCCGATCCTCGTGCCCGAAGTTTCGCAGCATGAAGTCGATCTTCAACAGGGATTCACCGGCACCGAATTGCTCTTGTTCGGGGCGATCCTGTCGCCGGAAGGTTCCCGCGCGGCGCAGGACTATGACATCGTCGTCGTCCTCAAGGGACCGACCCAGTCGATCATTCTGCGTGAGAAGCAAAAGGTGGCGGGGATCTGGATCAACGCGGCGGGTACCGAATTCCGTTCGGCGCCGTCCTACTATGCCATTGCTTCGACGCGGCCGATTTCCGAGATCGTCGACGACAAGACCGCGGCGATTTACGAGTTGGGCCTGCAATGGCTGCAACTTTCTCCGATCGGGGCGATCAACCCGGAAGAGCAGTCGCGGTTTTCCGCAGGCCTCGTCGAGCTGAACCAGAAAAATGGCCTCTACCGCGAGAGCGAGGGCAGCGTGAAGGTGAGCGAGCAGGTCCTCTACCAGGCGCGCATCGACCTTCCTTCCAGCGTGCCGATCGGTACCTACACGGCTGAAACTTTCGCCATATCCAAAGGTCGCGTGGTTGCCTCGGCGTCCAGCGAGGTCGAAGTGCGCAAGCTCGGTTTCGAGCGCGCCGTTGCCAATTTCTCGGACAACTATGGTTTTGCCTACGGCCTGCTCGCGGTCTTCGTATCGGTGGGCATGGGCTGGCTTGCGGGCCGCCTGTTCGCTCTGATCTGATCCGGCGCTGCGAAAGTCGACCGACGGTGCGACTTTGTGCCGGTGCATTCGAGTGTGCATTTTAGCCGGAAATTAACTCGACAGGCATACGAACCAAGATCCTTGGCGGCTTTCCAGGTGCTTGATGGATCAGATGCGTATCGATGAGTTTGAGCAGGCAACTCCGGCAGAGCGCAAAGTCGATGGGTCGTTCCAACCCGTGACGCGCAAGAGTGCGGCCGAGCCTATCGGTGTGGTCCTCGAAGTCGCAGGCGCCGGATCGCGGATTGCCTTCGATCTCGAGAAGCTGTCGATTGCTTCGCAGGACCCGGATCCTTCCATCGCCCTGTCCGGGCAGGTCGGCAGCCAGATCAAGATTCGCGTCGGCAACGGCTGGCTGCTCGCGAGCGTGCGCAACCAGAAGCAGGACAATTCGGTCCCCGGTGGCATTGTTGCCGACGTCGACTTTCTGGGCGAGGGTGAAGAGGAACGCCTCACCGGACGCATCCACAGCTTCCGCCGCGGTGTTACCTTCTTCCCGGTTCCGGGCGCGCCGGTCTTTTCGGCGACCAGCGAGGACCTTCGCCAGATCTATGCCAGCGACGGACGCAGCGCGATCCAGATCGGCAACGTTTACCCGACCCGCGACATCCGCGCCGGCCTCTATGTCGATGCCATGCTCGGCAAGCACTTCGCACTTCTGGGCTCCACCGGTACCGGCAAGTCGACCAGTGCCGCGCTGATCCTGCACCGCATTTGCGAGCACGCGCCCGAAGGCCATATCATCATGGTCGACCCGCATGGCGAATATTCCGCGGCATTCCGCAGCACCGGCGTGATCCTCGACGTCTCGAACCTGCAGATGCCCTATTGGCTGATGAACTTCGAGGAGCACTGCGAAGTCCTGCTGACTTCGCGCGGAGACGACCGCCAGCTCGACGCCGAAATTCTGGGCAAGTGCCTGCTCGAGGCTCGTTCCAAGAACAGGCTCGCCGAGCAGATGGGCAAGATTACCGTCGATTCGCCGATTCCCTACCTGCTTTCGGACCTCGGCAACATCATCAGCAACGCGATGGGCAAGCTCGACAAGGGCCACTCCAGCGCGCCGTACATGCGCATCCGCAACAAGCTCGACGAACTGAAGGGCGATCCGCGTTACCAGTTCATGTTCTCCGGCATGCTTGTCGGCGATACGATGGCAGACTTCATTTCGACTCTGTTCCGCCTCCCTTCGCGCGGGCGGCCGATCTCGATCATCGACGTTTCGGGCGTCCCTTCCGACATCACCTCGACGGTCGTCGCCGTGCTCAGCCGTCTCGTCTTCGACTTCGCGATCTGGTCGCGCGAGGAAAAGACCCGCCCAATCCTGCTCGTGTGCGAAGAAGCGCATCGCTACGTACCCAACGAGAAGAATGCCGACGGTTCCTCGGTCGGACGCATCCTGTCGCGCATTGCCAAGGAAGGCCGTAAGTACGGCATTTCGCTCGGCCTGATCACGCAGCGCCCGTCCGACCTTGCCGAAGGCGTGCTGTCGCAGTGCGGCACGATCATCTCGATGCGTCTCAACAACGACCGCGACCAGGCCTTCGTGCGCGCGGCCATGCCCGAAGGTGCGCGCGGCTTCCTCGATTCGATCCCGGCGCTGCGCAACCGCGAGTGCATCATCTGCGGCGAAGGCGTTTCGATCCCGATCCGCGTCTCGTTCGACGACCTCGAGGAATTCAAGCGGCCTGCGTCTGAAGACCCGTCCTTCACCCAGCTCTGGAATACGTCCGGAGGCGAGGAAGAGATGGTCCAGCGCACCGTTCAGCGCTGGCGCGCGCAGGGTCGCTGAACGAAGGGCGCCTAGTCCTTCGCGAAAGCGCGCCGCCAATTGCCCTTCGTATAGTAGGCGATCGTCAGCAGCATCGAGGCCATGCCTCCTACCGGGAAGGCCCACCAGACCGCATCGCCGCCGATCTGCGGGTATAGCGCGTAGTAGAAGCCAAGGCGCGCCGGGTAGAGCGCGATGGCCATGATCACCAGCGGCGCCACGACGGCGCCGTAGGCTCGCATGGTGCCCGACAGGATCATCGTCACCGACATGAACAGGTAGGCGCAAGTGCAGATGAGCTGGATGCGTTCGGCAATCGGCATGGCCGGGCTGTTCCCGCCCAAAAACAGGGCAAGCAGCGGATGGTCGGCCAGGACGATGATCGCGGCGAGCGTGGTGGTCATCGCCAGGTTGCTCAGCACGCCGACGCGGGTCACGGCGCCGACGCGGGCGTGATTGCCCGCTCCCAGCGTCTGCGCCACCATCGCACTGACGGCCGAGCCTACGGCGAAGGCGGGCATCTGCAGGTAGTTCCACAGCTGCAGCGAAGCGCCATAGGCCGCGGCGGCGTTGAGCCCCTCGCGGTTGACCAGCCCGATCATGATGACGCCGGCCGATGAGAACAGCAGCATCTGCGCACCCATCGGCACGCCCTTGGTGACGATGTAGCGAAGCTCCTCGCTGCGCGGGATCACATAGCGCAGTTCGGCCCCGCGCAGCCGCAGCGGCAGGTCCTTGCGGTAGATCTGGCGGATCTGGAACAGCGTGCCCGAAAAGTTGGCGAAGGCCGTCGCCATGGCCGACCCGGCGATCCCCAGCGAGGGCACGGGCCCCAGGCCCATGATCAGCAG
Source organism: Novosphingobium sp. KN65.2 (assembly GCF_001368935.1). Classification (NCBI taxonomy): domain Bacteria; kingdom Pseudomonadati; phylum Pseudomonadota; class Alphaproteobacteria; order Sphingomonadales; family Sphingomonadaceae; genus Novosphingobium; species Novosphingobium sp. KN65.2. The sequence goes on along the minus strand of NZ_CCBH010000206.1, from coordinate 9,088 downwards.
CGGGTTGAGCACGATGTCGAGCATGACCGTCAGGATCATCGCGTAGAGCGGCGTCCTGGAATCCCCGGCCCCGCGCAGGGCCATGGAAATGACCATCGACATCACCCCGAACGGCACGGTGACGAAGATCACGCGCAAGTAGGCGAGGGCCTCCTTCACGCTGGCCTCGGGCGTGGCCAGGGCGTTGAGCAGGGCCGGCGAGAAGATCCAGCCCAGCGCGCCGGTCACGGCGGACAGGGCCATGCACAGGCCAAGCCCGGTGCCGAATGTCGCGCGCAGCGCCTGGATGTCGCGCGCGCCGAAGTGCTGGCCGACGCGCACGGTCGTTGCCATGCCCAGACCGATCGTTGCGGCGATCACCAGGAACATCACGAGATTGGCATTGGCCGTTGCCGCCAGCGCGCTTTCGCCCAGCAGCCGGCCGACCCAGATCGTGTTGATCGAACCGTTGAGCGTCTGCAGCACGTTCGACAGCAGCATGGGAATCGAGAACAGCAGCAGCGTGCGCAGGATCGGTCCCTGCGTCAGGTCCCCACGCTCGGTCTTGCCGGGAGTGCGCTCGGCAAGGGCCTCCGCTTCCATGGGTACGGCTTCGCTCATGTTCCCCGCGTGTCACCCCAGAGATGGATGTGCAGGCGGTCGGTGAAGCGCAGGCCCCGGGTCATGCACAGGTCCGCCAGCCAGGCGGAGCGCTGGCGCACGACCTCGCTCGAGCGGCCTTCGGGCATCAGGAAGATGCGCTCGCCGGGGATCGCATGGGCCTGCTGGAGGGCAAGCACTTCGTCCAGGTCATCCGGCACGGCGATGACGAACTTGAAGAAGGCCCGCGGATCGGCCGACCATGCGGCGAGGCGTTCGGGGATCAGCGCAAGCTCCGCAGGGTTGCCGCTGTGGGCAAGCTTCGGGCTGACGTTGAACTGGTGGATCAGCGGATCGAGCGCGGCATGGGGCGCCACCGAGCCATTGGTCTCGATCTCGACATGCATGCCGGGGCGCATCGCGTTCAGTTCACCGATCATCCGGGCAAGCGCGGCGCCCTGCAGCAGCGGTTCGCCGCCGGTGACCACGAGCCGATCCGGGGGCAGGGCGGCAACCTGCGCCGCCACGTCCGCTTCCTCGAGCGTGAGCTGGTTCGCCTTGCGCTCAAATGCCGTGTCGTCGCGGTGGGGCCGGTTGTCGCCTTCGAAGCGCCAGGTGTAGGCCGTGTCGCACCACTGGCAGGCAAGGTTGCAGCGCGAGAGCCGCACGAAAGTGCTCGGCCGCCCCATCGACGCGCCTTCGCCTTGCAGCGAGGCGAAGATTTCCGGTTCACCCGGCGTGGTCGTGGCAAGGATCAGGGGCATCGCGGGCGGGTTTCGGTTCCGACAGGTTTACACGGTTTACACAGTCCAGAGGCAATTGGCGCCGCTCAGTGGGTCGCCTTGATTACACCTGCTTTGCAATGGGTTCGAGCGCACGGGCATGGCGCCACAGTGTCAGACCCTGGCCTTGTAGGAAACGGCTAAGTTCCTTTCCGGGGGCAGGGTGGGGCGTATGCGCCGACCGACCCGGCATGAGCGGAGCAAGGCAAGGTGCCTCGCAACGTTCCGCCTGCTCCGGGCCTGTCGAAGCGCACAGGCCTTGCCGTTACCCCAGGCGCGCCAGCGCTGCGGCAAGGCGCTCGGCTTCGGCCGTGTGGTGCGCATGGTCGGCGCGGGCCTTTTCGACCGCCTCGGGCTTGGCTTTCTCGACGAACTTGGGGTTCGACAGGCGGCCTTCCAGCGACTTGGCTTCCTTCTGCGAAGCTGCCAGCGCCTTTTCGAGACGGGCCTTTTCCGCTGCGATGTCGATCACGCCTTCCAGCGGGATCGCCAGCATCGCATCGCCAGCGCCGACCTGCAGCAGCGCGCCGGCGGGGGCCGCTTCGAAGTGGATCGCGTCGAGACGCGCAAGGCGGTCGATCGCCGCGCCGTTGCGCCCGACGATCGCCCTGGTCGCGTCGCTGGGATCGGCAAGGTAGGCGGTCAGGCGCGCACCCGGCGCGATGCCGAGTTCGGCCTTGGCGCCGCGCAGGTTGCCGATCAGCGCGATCAGCCACTCGACCTCGGCCTTCGCCGCGGCGTCGACCGAGGCGTTCGGGGCGGGCCACCTGGCGGTGATCAGCGGGTAATCGCCGCGCTCGCCCATCTTGCTCCACAACTCTTCGGTGACGAAAGGCATGAAGGGGTGGAGCATGACGAGGATCTGGTCGAGCACCCATCCGGCGACGGCCTTGGTCTCCGCGTCGAAGTTGCCCTTCACCAGTTCGATGTACCAGTCGCAGAACTGGTCCCAGACGAAGTGGTAGATGGTGTTCGCCGCCGCGTCGAAGCGCAGTTCGGCCATGGCCTTGTCGAGCTCGGCCAGGGTCTCGACGACTTCGCCGATGATCCACTTGTTGACTGCTGTCGTGGCCGCCGGGGCTTCCACCGAGGTCGAGGCGCCGATGCCGTTGCTCTGGCAGAAGCGGGCTGCGTTCCACAGCTTGGTCGCGAAGTTGCGGTAACCCTCGACGCGTTTTTCATCCATCTTCACGTCGCGGCCCTGGCTTTCCATGGCCGACATGAAGAAGCGCAGCGCGTCGGCGCCGTACTTGTCGATCAGGCCGAGCGGGTCGACGACGTTGCCCTTGGACTTGGACATCTTCTGCCCGTCCGCCGCGCGCACGAGGCCATGCAGGTAGAGCCGCTTCCACGGCACTTCCTTCATGAAGTGAATGCCCTGCATCGCCATGCGCGCATCCCAGAAGAACAGGATGTCGAAGCCGGAAACGAGCAGGTCGTTGGGATAGTGCTTTTTGAGCAGCGGCGCGTCCTCGTTCGGCCAGCCCAGCGTGGCGAAGGGCCAGAGCGCCGAAGAGAACCACGTGTCGAGGACGTCCTCGTCGCGGGTCAGCTTCTTGTTGCCTGCCAGCGCCTGCGCTTCTTCCTCGGTCTCGGCGACATAGACTTCGCCGTCCTCGGCATACCAGGCCGGAATGCGGTGGCCCCACCAGAGCTGGCGGCTGACGCACCAGGGCTGGATGTTCTCCATCCAGTTGAAGAAGGTCTTTTCCCAGGTCTTGGGGACGATCTCGATCTTGCCCGAGCGCACCGCCTCGAGCGGGGGCTGGGCCAGCGTTTCGGCATCGACGTACCACTGGTCGGTCAGCCACGGTTCGATGACCACGCCGCCGCGGTCGCCGAAGGGGGTCTGGATCGTGCGCGGCTCCGCGTCGTGCTCGACTTCGTTGCCTTCCTTGTCCTTGGTGACGTGGGGAATGAGGAAGCCCAGTTCCTTCATTTCGGCCACCACCGCATCGCGCGCAGCGAAGCGCTCCATGCCAAGGTACTTTGCGGGGATCAGGCCGTCCGCGGTCTGCACCACGTTGGCTTCGGCATCGAACATGTTGAGCATGTCCGCAGGCTTGATCCCGGCGCGCTTGCCGACTTCGAAGTCGTTGAAGTCATGCCCCGGGGTGATCTTCACCGCGCCCGAACCCAGTTCCGGATCGGCGTGCTCGTCGCCGACCACCTTGAAGCGGCGGCCGGTGATCGGCTGGAGGATCTCCTTGCCGATGACGGCCTTGTAGCGCTCGTCCTCGGGATGGACGGCCACGGCCATGTCAGCCAGCATCGTTTCCGGGCGCGTGGTGGCGACCTCGATGTAGTCCTGCCCGTTGGCCAGCGTCACGCCATCGGCCAGCGGGTACTTGAAGTGCCAGAAGCCGCCCTGCATCTCGCGCGTCTCGACCTCGAGGTCGGAGATCGCGGTCTTGAGCTTGGGGTCCCAGTTCACCAGCCGCTTGTCGCGGTAGATCAGGCCCTGGTTGTAAAGGTCGACGAAGACCTTCACGACGGCCCTGGTAAAGTGCGGGTCCATGGTGAACTGCTCGCGGCTCCAGTCCATCGAGCAGCCCAGGCGGCGCAGCTGGCGGGTGATCGTGCCGCCGCTCTCGTGCTTCCATTCCCAGACCTTGTCGACGAAGGCCTCGCGCGAATAGTTCGTGCGCTTGTCCTGTTTCGCTTCCATCTGCCGCTCGACCACCATCTGCGTGGCGATGCCGGCATGGTCGGTGCCGACCACCCACAGCGCATCCTTGCCGCGCAGGCGCTCGTAGCGGATCACGATGTCCTGCAGCGTGTTGTCGAGCGCGTGGCCGATGTGCAGCGAACCGGTGACGTTCGGCGGCGGATTGACGATGGTGAACGGCTGCGCGTCCGGACGCTCCGGGCGGAACAGGCCGTTGTCTTCCCAATGGGAATACCACTTCGCCTCGATCGGGGCGGGGTCGAAAGTCTTGTCGAGCGCAGGGGCAGGATTCTGGTCGGTCATGGCGCGGCGCTTTGCCAGTGCAGGGCAAGTCGCGCAAGTTGCCAGTGCGGCAGGTCGCAGGTCTTTGCCTTTGTTTCGCCGTACCCGCCTGCGAAAGGACGGGATCGACGTGGCGGCGAACATTTCGTCGCAGCCGGGGAACCTCTTGCCGGTCCACGGTTTTTCCCCCAAGACGAGCGCACATGCGGGAATGGGCTGAATTCACTCTGTCGGAAAGCGACGAAGGCGGTGTTCCGACTCTGGCACTGCAGGGGCCGCTGCGCGTACATTCGCTGGGCGACCTCGAGGACAAGCTCGAGGCGCTCGACGGGCATTTTCAGCAGATCGACCTCTCCGGCGTTACCGACATCGATACGACCGGCGCGTGGCTGGTTTCGCGATTTGCGGACCGGCGAGGCGTCGAGATCATTCATGAAAGCGAGCAGGCCCGGCGCCTCTTCGCCGCCATCGGCAGCGTCGAGGGTGAGGAAGCGGAGCTCGAGCCGCCGCCGCCGCTGCTGCGCCGCACGGTCGCGGAATTCGGCGGTGTCGTGACCCTGTGGGGGCGCGGAGCGATGAGTGCCGTCGCCTTCCTGGGCGAACTGATCATGAGCCTGGGCACGATCGTCCGGCATCCCTCGCGGCTGCGGGTCAAGTCGCTGGTCCACCACATGCAGTACGTGGGCATCAACTCGCTGTGGATCATCAGCCTGATGAGCTTCCTCATCGGCATCGTCATAGCCCAGCAGGGCGCGGTTCAGCTCGCCCAGTTCGGTGCGGAGATCTACACCATCAACCTGACCGGGCGCCTTTCGATGCGCGAACTGGGCATTCTGATGACCTCGATCATGGTCGCGGGTCGCTCCGGTTCGGCCTTCGCGGCGCAGATCGGCACGATGAAGCTGACCGAGGAAGTCGATGCCATGCGCACGATCGGCGTCTCGCCGATGGAAGCGCTGGTGGTGCCGCGCGTGCTGGCCTCGATGATCATGATGCCGCTGCTCGGCTTCTGGTCGGCGATCCTCGCGATCATCGGCGGCGCCTTCATCTCGAATTTCGCGCTCGACATTCCGTTCTGGACCTTCCTGCAGCGTACCCAGGCCGTGGTACCGATCACCGACGTGTGGATCGGCCTGCTCAAGGCCCCGGTCTTCGCGCTGATCGTCGCGCTGGCGGGTTGCTATCAGGGCATGCAGGTGACCACCAACGCCGAGGAAGTGGGCAGCCGCACCACCCAGTCGGTCGTCACCGCGATCTTCACCGTCATCGTCCTCGACGCCTTCTTCGCGATCTTCTTCACGGAGATCGGCTGGAAATGAGCGATACCCGGGAATATCCGATCGAGGTCGAGGGCCTGCGCAACGCCTTTGGCGAGCATGTGATCCATGAGGATCTCTCGCTGAAGGTCCGCAAGGGCGAGATCCTCGGCGTCGTTGGCGGCTCGGGCACCGGCAAGTCGGTGCTGATGCGCTCGATCATCGGGTTGCAGCGGCCCACCGCGGGGACCGTCACCGTGCTCGGTCATGACATGCTGCGTGCCGACGACGAGGACGAGATCGATATCCGCTCGCGCTGGGGCGTGCTGTTCCAGGGCGGCGCGCTGTTCTCTACGCTGACCGTGGGCGAGAACGTCGAAGTCCCGCTCAAGCAGTTCTACCCGGAAATCTCCGATCACCTGCGCGAGGAGATCGCCCGCTTCAAGGTCAAGCTCTCCGGCCTGCCCGAAGAAGCGGCCTTCAAGTATCCCAACGAGCTGTCGGGCGGCATGAAGAAGCGCGCCGGCCTTGCCCGTGCGCTGGCGCTCGATCCCGAACTGCTGTTCCTCGACGAGCCGACCGCGGGGCTAGACCCGATCGGTGCGGCCGCCTTCGACAAGCTGACGCGTGAACTGAAGGAAACGCTGGGCCTGACGGTCTTTCTCATCACGCACGACCTCGATACGCTTTACGCGATCTGCGACCGTGTAGCGGTGCTGGCGGACAGGCAGGTGATCGCCTGCGGGACGATTCCCGAGCTGCTGGCACTCGATCACCCGTGGATCCAGGAATATTTCAACGGCCCGCGCGGCCGCGCCGCACTGGCGGCCAAGGGCGATCCCGAAGTGCACCCGGAACATGCAGGGTCAGGGCTCGTTGATGAAGACAAGACCGAAAGGGGCGAAGGGCAGACCATGGACAAGTCCGGAAAAGCGGGGGCATAGGCACGGGACATGGAAACGCGCGCCAACAATGTCTGGGTCGGAGCCGTCACGCTGGTGCTGCTGGCGCTGCTGGCGGCCTTCATCATATGGATTGCCCGCCTCAATGAAGGCGAGCGCAACGAGTACGACATCTTCTTCAAGCAGTCGGTCGACGGTCTCGCGAAGGGGTCCGAGGTCAACTACGCGGGCGTTCCCGTGGGGCAGATCTCGCAGATCGAACTGTGGCCCAAGGATCCCAGCTTCGTTCGCGTACGCATCAAGGTGGACGAAAAGGTTCCGGTGACGGTGGGCACCAGTGCCACGATCCAGGGGAGCTTTACCGGCGTTTCGGACATCCAGCTCGAAGGCGCGGTCAAGGGTGCGCCGATGCTGACCGAGCCGGGCCCCGAGGGTGTGCCGGTCATTCCGACCAAGCGCGGCGGCCTGGGCGAGATCCTCTCCAACGCACCGCTGTTGCTGGAGCGTCTCGCGACCCTGACCGAAAGCCTGAACCAGCTTCTCTCCGAGGAGAACCGGCGTTCGATCACCGGCATCCTGAGCAATACCGACAAGATGACCCGCGACCTCTCGCGCGCCACGCCGCAGATCGAGGCGACCGTGCGCGAGCTGGAGGGGACCCTGGAACAGGCGACCAAGACGCTGGCCGCTTTCGAAGGCGTGGCGACCAAGGCGGATTCGCTGCTGGGCAGCGAGGGCAACTCGCTGGCAGCGCAGCTGCGCGCCACGCTGAGTTCCGCGCAGAAGTCGATGGACCAGCTCGACAAGACGATGGAGACGGCCCAGCCGGCACTGCGCCAGGTTTCGCAGCAGACGCTGCCCGCCGCGGAAGCTGCGATCCGCGATCTTCGCGCGACGAGCAAGGCGCTGCGCAACGTGACCGAGAAGATCGACGAGCAAGGCGCCGGTGCGCTGCTCAAGGGCCAGAAACTGCCGGACTACAAGCCATGACGGAAATGAGTATGGGGAATGCGATGAGCGGCTGGCTGAAGTCCGGCGCATGGCGCGGGGCGATGATCGCCGCAGCCTGTCTGGCGCTGCCGGGATGCATCAGCCTGGGCGCCAAGGTGCCCGAACAGCTGATCAAGCTGACGCCCGATGTCAGTGCCCCGGCCGGGGCGACGGCCAGCGGCCAGCTCAGCGATGCCATCGTCGTACTCGACCCCGAGGCCGACCGCAGCCTCGATGTTCTGCGCGTGCCGGTGCAGATCAACGAATCCAGCGTTGCCTATCTCAAGGACGCTTCATGGATCGAAAAGCCTACCCGGCAGTTCCGCAACCTGCTTGCCGAAACGCTGCGCGGGCAAACCGGCAAGCTGGTCGTGGAGGGTGGAGACTTCGAGGTGACCGGCAAGACGCTGATCGGCGGGCGCCTGCTCAACATGGGCTACGATGCCCCGAGCAGTTCCGTTGTGGTCCGTTTCGACGCCATGCGCCGCGTTCCCGGTGGCGAGATCGTGACGCGTCGTTTCGAGTCCGTGGTCAACAACGTTGAGCCGAAGGCGGACTGGGTCGGTCCGGCGCTGAACCAGGCGGCGAATGACGTGGCTCGGCAGGTCGCGCAGTGGGTCAAGGAAGACTGACGCGCTGCCGGCTATTTGCAGCGTTGCGTAATTCCACGGCTAGAAAAATATCAGGCGTGGTTGCAGTAATGTGCAGTCCATGAAGCTTCCTTTCTTTCTGAGAAGAGGTAAGCAGAAAATAATTCTCGGCAACCTTTTGTTGCGTTGTTATGAAATGGATTGCATCCGCACTTTAGCGGGATTTTGAAGGCGCGCCGTGCAATCTGTGTGTTGCTGCGTTGCAACACGTATCCTTTGAGCCACACTTTCGATCATCTCCATGGATTGACTGCGTTTTCTCCACTCCGTACGCGGCGCCACCCCCCGGTTCTGCCGGGCAGGGAGGATAAGAAAATGCAGGAGAATTACATGAAGAAGTTCGCCATTGCCGGCGCCGCTGCCGCGCTGTTCGTCGTTCCCGCCGCTGCCAACGCCCAGGCGTGGGTGCAGGCTGAGACCGGCCTCGACATCATTTCCGTCGGCGGTGAGTCGGACGAAGGCGTGAGCTACGGTGCTTCGGTTGGCTACGACGTCGCGCTCTCGGGCGGCATGTTCGTTGGCATTCAGGGAACCGTTGCCGACAGCAGCACCAAGGAGTGCGCACGCGACGTGGACGTTGCTGGCGACAAGCTTTGCGCGAAGACCGGTCGCGATCTGGCTGCCGTTGTTCGTCTGGGCACCAACGTTGGTGAGAGCACCAAGCTCTATGTTCTCGGTGGCTACGCCAACGGCCGCGTTCGCCTGACCTATACCGATGGTGTCGACAGCACTTCGATCGGCGACAATGGCGACGGCTTCCGTCTGGGTGCCGGTGCACAGTACACGCTGAGCAACAACATGTTCGTGAAGGGTGAATACCGCTACACGAACTACGAGAGCGACTTCAGCCGTCACAACGTACTGGTCGGCCTCGGCTTCCAGTTCTGATCCTTGTCCCGCAGGGATAGGGTGAGGCGCCTCTAGTCTCGCCCAACCACAAGCATGTGAACCCGCCCCCGCTTGCGGGCGGGGGGGGGTG
>NZ_CCBH010000205.1:0-22183 GCF_001368935.1 Novosphingobium sp. KN65.2 | reverse complement strand
CCCCCCCCCCCCCTTTCGCTATCGCTCAAGCAGGAGACCCGAGATGGACCTCTTCGACATTACTTCGCAGCGCACCGTCGAAGCCGCCGCCCGCCGTCTGGAATCGCTCGAACGCTTTGCTGACCGGCGCGACGACTTCCTCGCCACGATCGACCTCGATGCCCTCGATCGGGAGGCAGCCTACCGGATCTTCGCCGCCGACGAGGCGGTCATCGTGGAACTCGCTTTAGGTCACCTCTACATCGCCCACCTGGTCGACATGGACGCCATGCGCGCCGAGCTTTGCATCCACTGATCCACGACTGTCCTTTGGGCGCCAGGCACTGCCGGGCGCCCTCATTGCCGTACCAATCCTGGATGGGCGGATCGGTCCCACGTCGACGCGATACACTAGGAGGCATCCCTTGGCGCAGGATGGTGCTGCATGGCTTCGTCGACACGATGGCGCACCTTCCAAACGAACTCGCCTCCCAGCTGCCGCCAACAGAAAGGTGCCGACTTACAGCGTGCCGATGAAAACGGCGGCCCATATGAAACCACCATCGAGGTCTCATAGCATTTGAATCGGCGCTGCTCCTCCTTCGAGAAACGCCCGCCCTCCCATTCCACCTCTTCCAGCAAGAATGTCGCCGCACTCAAAGCGTGCCGAAAATCCAAGGCACTCATCATCAGGCGGCCGTGCTGGAATTTCAGGTGTGACTCAGGGGAATGCCTGGGCTTGCTCATGCCAAGGGAAGGGGTGGGCACATCACGCTGAAGCGTGACCGGGCTCTATTGCGCCAGGCCCGGCTTCGCCCTGGCCCTTCCAGGGCTGCAGGCGGACCAAGCTCCACCGAGCCAGCCTGCAGCCGTCTCGGCCCTTCGGGTCGCGATCCCTTGTGCGGGTAGCCGCGCCCGGAAGCGGCAGCGATGCCCCGCCCTTGCGTATCGGGCGCGGACAAACCTCAAACCAATATACTCTCACTGTTAGTCCAAGTTTGGCGCGCGGGCCTGGCCTCGGTCAAGGATCCGCGGTTCCCCCAATTTTCACGACGCTGCGCGCCGAGAAAATCGGCTCCCCCGCGGCCCGCTCGCGCGGCGTTAAGCCGGGTCCTGCGCTTTCGCTCCGGCTTTCCAGCTTAACGTCCCTGACCTCCTGACCACCGCGCTCCTGATGATGAGGGTCATCAAGAAGATGACGAAAAAACGAAAGGCTTAGCATGACCAGGTTCACTTCGTTCGCCGATCTCGCCGGTATTCTCGCCAACGACCGCATCGCCAGGGCTGCAGACAACGAAGTCCACGCCGCGACCTATGACGGTGCCTTCATCGAACACAGCGAACTCGCCAAGCTCTCGATCATGGCCGAACCCGAGGCGAGCGAAATGCCCGATCCGGACATGGCCCGCGCGGCTGTCGAACTCGCCGTCGGCACGATCTTCGACGTCTTTCGCGGCACCCGCATGGAGGAATTCGCGCAGCAAATCGTGTGGGGCTTCGTCAACTCATTCCACATGACCGCCCGCATCGCCGAGGGTCGCGAGGACGATGCTGCCAAGAAGCTGGGCGAACTGGCCCGCTACAACGACAACTCGGAAATCCATGCCGTCGAGATGGAGGACACGCAGCTCCTTTGCCGCACCTTGCAGGGATGCCGCGAAGCTCTCGAAGCCATGCGCGATCACGCTTCGCAGGTGTACCGCGTCGAGACCGGGAAACCCTTCACCGCCACGCGCGGCTCGCAGGTTTCCCGCACCAGCGCAACCGCCTCGCAGATTGCAGCGCGCGACTTTCTTGCGGCCCGCAACCGCCAGCGCAACGAAGACCACGCGCCGACCGGGCCGATGGTCGTCGTGTCGGGCGGGCAGGTCTGGCACGACCATGAAATGCTCTGGGATATCCTCGATGACATCAAGGCACGCATCCCCGAAATGGTGCTGGCCACGACCGGTATGCGCAAGGGCGTCGATGCCATCGCGACAGGGTGGGCCCAGGCGCGCAAGGTGAAGTCGATCGCCTTCGTCCCCAACAGCGCGCACGGCAACGCAGCGCCCTTCAAGCGCAACGAAAACCTCGTGCGCCTGCGTCCGGTCGAGGCCATCGTGTGCGAAGGTTCGGGCATCCAGTCCAACCTCGCGCAGCGTCTTCGTGCCGCGGGCGTGCCGCTGCATGTCCGCCGCATCGCCGAGCAGCGCCCTGCACCGCGCAGCAGCTGCGCGTAAGCGCCAAGAGGGAGGCTCGGGCTCCGGCCCGGGCCTCCCGCTTCTTTCCGTTGTGCTGAAGCGCGGCTCAGGGGCATCGAACCCCTTCGCCGCGATCAGGATATGCCCTGCGGTCAGATCAAATAGGGGCCAGGGATCCGCCTGCCGGATCCAGCCATCGCAATGCCTTGCCTACTGGGAGCTTCCATCCTGGTCGAGAGGTTGCGGAGCAAGCGGCGAGGGCGGTTGCCGGCGCGCCAGTCCCGCGCTGCCCGCGGCCCTTCGGCCGCCATGCAGCGACGGTCTGTCTTGCCGGATCACGGCCTGGCCGATGGGCCCCGCACCTTCGCCGCGTTGCGGCCCGGTGCCAGGCCCACCGGCTCGCCTGCGATGCACCTGATCGGGAGGTCGCGGCGCGAGAGACGAAGGGCGTTGATCGATCTCCTCACGGGCCGGGATCCAACGCCAAAAGGGGAGGGGGAAAGGGAAAGATGAGCCAGCTGCAGGAGTAAGGACATGCTGACTATCTTCCGCATCATCGACACCCAGACGCCCCTCGCCTCGGAGCCCGAATACATACCCGCGCACCAGCTCGCGACGATCGCAAACATGCTCATCGACAACGGCCTCATCGCCGACCTCGACGACGGTGAAATCGAAGGCACCGCCTGCAACTTCGAATTCAATCCAAGCTGTTTTTCCCTCGCTCAGTTTGCAACGATCTTCGCCGGGAATGATGCCGCCCTCAACGTCGTCGAAGAGGCTCAATATCATGGGCGCTCGGTTCGCATATCGGATCATGATGACGCTGGACGAACGATGATTTCGGTCAGCCAACATCTCGCGGTATCGCCAGACCTGGCTATGTCGCGAGAGCGCGCCAAACGTGTCCACGACTGCCTCGGCATCAACAACCGCGTGACACGATCTCTCCCTTTAATCGAGATCCAGCATCGCCTCGCAAAGCCGATGGTCATCGAACTTTTCAAAGAGCACGACCTGCTGACCACCTACGAATTTCTCCTGCGAATGTGTTCCATCGATTGCGGCAACGCCACACCGATGCTGGCCTGGGGCTAAGCCTCCCCCTTCCGGTAAATCTCTGGGCGCCTGGGCATTGCTCCGGCGGCCCATTTTTTGCCACAAGCCCCTGCGCCTCTGGCGTCAGGGTGTCCCGCTCAATTGAGGTTGACCGACCTAGCCGACCGGCTTCGCCGCCGCCTTCGGTTCCGCTTCGCCAGCGGCGGCCTCAAGGACCTCGATTGCCCTCTTGGGCTTCATCGAAACGGCCATGCCCAGGAGCGTAATCGCCTGTTCGATGCCGACCTTCCTGACGAGCTTGTGAAGCTCGCGCTCGGTCTCTTCGCGCTCCATCTCCTGAAGCTTTCTCTTGCGTTCCTCCAGCTCCGCTTCCGCTCGCTGGATCGCTTCTCGTTCCCGATCGATTTTCGATGCCATCGGCCTTGCACCTTTCGACGATTTGGACAGCACCATGGTCACCGATTTCGCGTCGGATTGCGACACCGAATTGCAGGAAAATTTCGTCTAAATCCCGATGGATATCTGACCACCATGACCCGGCATTTCACTGCGCCGACGGCCGTCCGCCAAGGCGTCTCCAGCCCCTTGGCAAGACCAGCCTCGCGGCTGATCCGGTCACCACAGGTGACCCTGACGGCCTTCATGAAGGCAGACCCGAGGCAGTCAGGACAAGACCTGGTCTCAGTCCCTGAGAGTAGCACACCCTATACGGCTGCGCCGTGGCTTTTCCTTTTGTTATCAATGCGATCCCATATGATACCACGGTATCAAATGGGATCAAAATGCCTTCTTCTCAGATAAGCGCAATAAATCAACTACTTGAGTGGTAATTCCTGATCCCGCGTTCTCAATGGACACCGCTTCGCACGGTGCGTAATATGCTACTGCGATAACCGAACCAGGTCCCACAGCCAGTGGGACTTGTTATGAATAGAACTTCTGTCAATCAGCAGATCGGCGTCAGAATGCCAGCGGACCTGGTCGCGCTGGTGGATCGTGTCGCGCACCTTAAAAATTGTGATCGACCGCAAGCCATTCGGGAGATCATCGCGTTTGGCGCCCCGCTTCTGATTGAAGGCAGAGGCGTCAACCTCAGTCGTGTCCTGTTCACGCTCGAAATCCTTGTCGAGGATTGCATCAAGCGAACCCTCACCGGCGGTCAGGACGATCTGACCACGCTCCTCAAATCCGCCCAGCGCAATGTCGAGCAGCACCATGTTTAAGGGCCGGGCAGAAGACATCCGCTTCAGCAAGAAAGCGGCCACCCTCGAGCATCATTCTTCACGCGGCGAGATTGTCCGAAATGCGGGCACCTTTACGCGCGGATCGCAATTGTTCTCGCACGAAGTCTCGATGACATGGGCGGGCATCCGGGTGCCCCTTTTCACATGGCTGGCGACCTCCGCGATGCTCTTCACGATCATCATGTTCTTCTACTTCCAGGAGCACGAGCTGCAGCTCGTGCTGATGAAAATCTACGCGCAATTGTGGGGCTGGATTTCGCTCAATCCGATGAAGGAAGTCCACCTCACATTGCCCGACGATTCCGTCGTCGCAGGGCGCATGGCATGGGTCCCGTATCACCCGGCAGTGGTCCTTGCCTGGTCGAAGTTCATGCACTTGATCGCCGCCTCGGGCATGGGGGCTGTCTTCATCTGCGCGCCGCTCACTATCTGGTTCATCGACTACTCGAGGCGGCGCGGCTCCGATATCCTCAAGGAACGCCACGAGCGCGGCTCACTCCTCATCGACCGGGCGGAACTCGACGCCCAGATCAGGGCCTTCAACACCAGATCCTTCACCGAGGAATGTGCGCGTCGCGACCCCCAGGCCGACCCGGCCGGAATCCTTGGGATGCCGCTCAAGGACCGCATCCGGCAAGGCTTTCATTCACCCTACCAGATTGCAACGCTTCCCTGTCCCTGGCGCCTGGAACAAAGCCACGCCATGCTCATCGGCACCACCGGCGCCGGCAAGACCACCGAACTCAAGAAGATCGTCACGCAGGCCCGCGCGCGCGGGCATCGCTGCGTCATCTTCGACCTCACCGGATCGTTCATCGAAAGCTTCTTTAATCCGAAGACGGATGTGATCCTCAACACGATGGACACGCGCTGCCAGCCCTGGACCATCTTCACCGATTGCGGCAACTATTCCGATTTCCTCTCGGCCGCCACCGCGCTCATTCCCAGTGGCCGCAACGCCGAGGACGACTTCTGGCAAAAGGCCGCACGCACCCTCTTCGTCGAGATGTGCATGAAGCTGATCGAGAAGGGCGCTCTTTCCAATGGGGCTCTTGCCTATCACCTGATGCAGGCGGACCTGAAGCGCATCAGCGAGGAGCTTGAAAACACCGTCGCTGCGCCGCTCGTTGCGACGCAAGCCGCTAAGATGGCAGAATCGATCCGGGCGACCTTCAACACCCACGCCAACGCCCTGCGGTTCATTCCCGATCCTCTGCCCGGACAGGAGGGATTTTCGATCAATAGCTGGATGGCTGACACCGAGAACGAAGGATCGATCCTGTTCATCTCGTCGAACCATAACGACCTCGTTCTCAACCGTCCGCTCCTGACCCTCTGGATGGACCTGTCGGTCAACGCCTTGTTTCGGATCGGACGCACGCGAAACCTGCGCACCTGGTTCCTTCTCGATGAGGTTCACGCGCTGCACCGCCTGCCGGCGATCGAACATGGTCTCCAGACTGCGCGTGCCGTCGGCGGGGCCTTCGTGCTGGGCATCCACTCGTTCGCGATGTTGGCGGAAACCTATGGCGAGAACGGGGCTGTCGGCCTCACCTCGCTTGCCGGCACCAAGCTCATTCTCAAGACCTCTGATCTCGAGACGGCGAAGCGCTGCTCGGACTTCATCGGCAGCCGCGAGGTGCGCCAGATGGATGAGGCCTACAGCTACGGGTACAACAACACCCGCGACGCCTCGACCATCACGCCGCGCAAGGAAGTCCAGCATCTCGTCATGCCCGACGACATCAAGGACATGCCGGCTCTCCATGGTTTCGTGAAGTTCCCTGACGGGTTCCCGGCGGCAAGGATCAAGCTCACCTGGAAGGACTACCCGGCTGTC
Source organism: Novosphingobium sp. KN65.2 (assembly GCF_001368935.1). Taxonomy (NCBI): domain Bacteria; kingdom Pseudomonadati; phylum Pseudomonadota; class Alphaproteobacteria; order Sphingomonadales; family Sphingomonadaceae; genus Novosphingobium; species Novosphingobium sp. KN65.2. The sequence goes on along the minus strand of NZ_CCBH010000205.1, from coordinate 15,878 downwards.
GCCGAGGGTTTCGAGCGGGTGACCAGGATGCGCGCCTGCGAATATGTGCCCGACGAGGACGAAGATGAGGATTCAACCAAGGGCGAAGAGGGCCGCGAAAGCGATGGTCCTGCCAACGAGGATATTCCGATCGCGAAGCCTGCGGACGGCGAGCGCCATCCCGATGGAGATCCCCTCGAGGGCAAGACCGAGGCGGAGATTGAGGCTGAACAACTCGCCCGGCAATTTCCGCGCGCGCCCGCCAGACCGAGCGACGTCAATTCCCACGCGGACAAGATGCACAAGACCGGCTTTGCGGCCCTCCTTGAGCCCAAACAGACCGATGACGGGAAGGTGGATGAACCTCGGCACGGGGTCACAAATTCCGCCGACAAAAACCGTCCCCAGGTCACCGACCAACGGCAGGACGCGAAGGCTCCCGGCAAGGGCAGGGACCAAGACGAAAGCCTGATCCTCAAGGAACAGCGCCTGGGCATTGGAACTGAGCAGGAGAGTCGCGAGCCTGACGCCTGCGACGACTTCGAGCCGGAGATCTAAGCCATGCTCTCCGTCGCAACTGTGAAATCCGCCGGCGGCGCTGCCGCCTACTTCGGCAAGGACGACTACTACACCGGTGAGCATTCCTCCGAGCTGTCCGCCTGGGCGGGGAAGGGTGCCGAAGTGTTGGGGCTGTCGGGGGAGGTCACTTCGGCGGCCTTCGAGGCCATCCTCAACGGCGAATTGCCGGACGGCACCAAGGTCAACCAGGTCGCTAACCGGCAGGTTGGCACGGACCTCACCTTCTCGATGCCCAAGTCCGCAAGCGTGATGGCCTACGTCGCTGGCGACAAGCGCATCCTCGAAGCCCACATGGCGGCCGTCAAAGCCACCATGAAATGGGTCGAGAAGACCCTCGCCGAGACGCGCGACTATTCTCGCAACCGCAATGGCGAACCCGTCAAGACGGGAAACCTCACTTACGCCATCTTCCAGCACGACACGAGCCGCAAACTCGATCCGCAAGGGCACCTCCACGTCGTCGTCGCCGCGATCACGCAGACGAAGGAGGGCAAGTGGCAAGCGCTGTGGAATTCGCCGCTGTGGAAGAACAACACGCTGATCGGCGCTGCCTACCACGCCAGGATGCGCGAGGAACTTGGCAAGCTCGGCTACCAGACCGAGATTACCGGCAAGCATGGCCAGTTCGAGATCAAGGGCGTGCCTGCCAACGTCCTCGAGGCCTTCAGCCAAAGGCGTGAAGAGATCCTGGCGAAGGCCGCGCAAATCGGCGTCAGTTCCCCCAAAGGCCAGGACAGGGTTGTCGTCAATACGCGCGATGCCAAGCTGAATGTCGAGGACCGCAGTGCGCTACGAAAGGAGTGGCAGGCAACGGCCGCGAAGATCGGATTCGATGGCAAGGACCTTGTTGCCAGCGCACTCGAACGTTCAGGCCCCACGACAGAAAAGCCGATCGGCTTCCTCGCCAGGGTTCACGAGATCGTGTCTTCCGTCCAGGGCATGATCGGTGCCTACTTCCAGCCCGCCGATCCGCTTCTCACCAACGGTCTTGCCCGGGTCCTGATTTCGCCCGAGCAATTGCGGACCGAACTGGCCGTAGCTTCGGCGATCCGTCACCTGGGACAGCGCGAAGCCGCCTTCCCGAAGGGTGACATCCTCAAGACCGCGCTCAATTACGGCCTGCAGGGCGTCACGATCGATCGTGCGGAGCAAAGGATGATGACCCTGATCGAGAAGGGCCAACTCATCCCGGGGGCCTCACATCGGCTCGACGGCGAATTCACGCACATCACCACGCCCCAGCACGTCGCACAGGAGCGCAAGCTGCTCGCCGGTATCGACCTTGGCCGGGATGCCAGCACCGCGATCATGGCAGGGCGTGAAGTCGGCGAGCGGTTGAAGGCGATCCCCAGCGAACATGTGCCCAGCGCAGAGCAGCTTGCAGCCACCACGCTTGCGCTATCGACCAGTGATCGCATCGTCGTGATCCAGGGGATTGCTGGTGCCGGCAAAACCACGCTCATCAGCGGCATCAAGACCCTTGCCGCCGAAGAGGGACGGGAAGCGGTCGGCCTCGCGTTTGCGAACAAGATGGTGAGCACGCTTCGGAGCGAGGCCGGGATCAAGGCCCAGACCGTTTCCAGCTTCGTCAACGCCCATCTCAAGGGTGCCCTGGCAGGACAAGGCGATGCTTACGAGCACTCGCGTGAAGAGCTTGCCGGCAGGGTCTTCGTGCTCGACGAAGCCTCGCTGGTCTCGAACGAGGCCATGAACAACCTGGTCACGATCGCCAACACTTTCGAGGTCGATCGCCTCATCATGGTCGGCGACTTCAAGCAGCTGCAGTCGATCGATGCCGGCAAGGCCTTTCACCTCGTGCAAAGTCACGAGCCGGCGATGGCTACGCTGGCCATCAGTCAGCGCCAGAAGACCGAGCACATGCAGCAGGTCGCCGCTTTCAGCCGTGCAGGCAAGTTCAGGGAGGCCTTCGAAGTTCTTGGTCCGCGCGTGCAAAGCGAAGGCGACCGGTATCTCGAGAAGGCTGCCGACAAATGGCTGGCTCTCAGCGGAGAGGAGCGTGAGCGCACAGCGTTATACGCTTCAGGGCGGCTCGCCCGCCGCGAACTCAACAAGCTCACGCAGGATGGCCTCAAAGCTGAAGGCTCCCTTCTGGGCGAAGGGTTGACCCTGACCACGCTCGAGAAAGTCAACACCACGCGCGAGGAGCTGCGATACCAGCAGACTTACGCGAAAGGGCAGGTGCTCGAGGTGGCGCGCAATACCGCGCGCAATGCCGGGTCGGGTGGGCTCGCCCGCGGCCGCTATGACGTGCTTGGCGTCAACGCCAAGGGACAGGTTCTCCTTCAAACCGGGAAGGGGGTGAAATTCAGCTTCGATCCCCGGAAGATCGATCCAACTGACAAGTCCGATGCCCTGCAGCTTTACAACAAGGAGCAAGTCACCCTCTACGAGGGAGATCGGATCATCTGGGGCGCCAATGACAAGCCGCGCGGGATCGACAACGCCGACCAGGCCAAGGTCCTCTCGATCACGGACACGCACGTAAAGGTCGAGAATTCCAGCGGTCAGGTCATCGAGATTGACCGCTCCGACAAGATGCTCGAGCGTCTCGGGCTCGCCTACGCCATCAACATGCACCAGGCGCAGGGCATGACCACCGACAGGGGCATCGGCGTCCTCCATTCCGCCGAAACCAACCTTGCGACACAGCGCCTCTCCTACGTGATGATGACGCGTGTGCGCGAGGACATCGAGATTGTCACCAACGACAGCGGCCGGCTGATGGAAACCATCTCGCGCAACGCCGGTGACAAGCCCAGCGCGCTCGAAATGACCGGAGAAAAGGTCATGTCCGATTCCGCAAACAGCGCCCCCGTCAGGATGGAGTTGAATCATGGAACAGGCGGAGACGCGGGTCTCGGCATCGATCCGGGAAAAGCTGGCTTCAATCCGACAATTCCCGATGAGCTCGTTGTATCTCCGAAGAACGACGCAAGCCTTGCGGCTGCTGGTTTTACTGAGCACCTCAAAGCCTGCGAGCCAGCCAAGGAAGTCGATCTACCCGAACGCAACATCGAACGCAGCCGGTGAGGTTCATCACCATGCTCGGTCCAGATCAGAACGTTGCCGTCGTGCTGGGGGAGGGGGGAGCAGACCGTGCCAGCCCGGCCGCATGCGATCGTGGCGTTCCTGAAGGATCCAGGTGGGCAGGGGGCGGCGTCGGCCTCGCTGGTCAAGCTGACGCTTGCCGGCCTGCGGGCTAGAAGGGCGTGGCGCAAAAGCAGGCGCGGTCGCTGCGGTACCGCGGCGCAGTCAAGGATCCGCTCGTTGATCAGCCCCGCGGGCTCAATGAGCACGGTGCGCTCGCGGCGCTCGGCGACAGCCTGACCGATCACCGTGACAAGGCGCTGCTGTCGCTGGCATATGTCACTGGCCTGCGCGCGGGCGAACTGGTGCCTGTGCACGTCGAGGATGTCGCAGAGGCCATCGACGCCGACGCGCGGTTGCTGTGCATTGGGTTGACCCTGGATCTGTTCGCCACCGGCGAGGATGCCGGGCCTATCGTGCAGGCTCTGCATTGGACGTCGACCTCCACCGCGCTGCGCTACGGGCGCAAACTCGCGCCGTCTTCCAACGCGACCGCCCGCATGTTGCGGCAGGTCAGGAGTCTGCGGTTCTGGCGGGGAAATCCGTTGCCACCAATTTTGGCAGAGTTGGCCAGAAATCGGGGTGGGCAATGCCCGAAACTTCGTCAGCCGACGCAAGGGCTGCGAGCGGGTCGCGCGCCGGCAGCAGGGCATCGAGCCGTTCCAGCGCCCCGTCGGGGGCCGCAAATGTCGATGAGAAGCTCTCCGCGCGCGTCCTTGGCCGCGAGGGTGAGCTGCGCGGCCCGGGCGAGGGGAGGGGCCTCGCCGGCTGATCCACGACAGGAAGTCCTGCCGTTCGGCGGCGTCCCACGAGCGGGTGAGCTCTGAAGCCTCGAGCCCGGGGTTGTGCTCGGGGCCTTGGTCTTCTTGCGGAAAGTCGCGAACATGAATACGCCAAATCCCGCGCAGCGAGGCCCGTGCCAGCCCGTCGGGCACCTCGGCGCGCAGGTACGGCAGCGCCCCCTCGCGCCGCGCAAGGGCGAGTTGCCACGGGGGAGGGCCGTGATCCATGAAATATACTATCACGCTCAAGCGTATACTCGGCTTGTACGGCCCGATCACTGTCCGATAATGGCTCTTCACGGACAGTAGATTTGAGCGTATGTCCAGGCTGAATCTGTTGCAGGAAAGGTTGGGAAATGGCCAATGGAAGCGAGGATTCCGCCCCCAACGGAGTTCTGATCGCGTTGCAGTCCGTCGCCCCAGCATCCCTGGACGAAATCACTGTTCCAACGCGAATGTTGGGCGACGAGCTCACAGCCGCCCGCTCCTTTCGCGCCCAGGCCAAGGCCGCCAACACGATCCGCGCCTACACCAGCGACTGGAACCAGTTCGAGGGTTGGTGTGACGAGCGCGGGCTCGAGCCGCGCCCGGCCCGGCCTGAGGCGGTCGCGACTTATCTCGCCGCGCTGGCGATGGCGGGCAGGGCCGACAGCACCATTGGGCGCCATCTCGCGGCGATCGGATGGAAGCACCGCCAGGAAGGACTAGTCGCGCCGACTGCCCGTGACGAACGCATGGTCATTGCCGATACGCTGGCCGGGATCCGCCGGGAGCGACGAACTCGGCCGTCTCAGAAGAAGGCGGCCATCACCGCCAAGGATTTGGCAGCCATGATCGGTGCGGCCGATGGGGAGGGCATCCGTTCCATCCGCGACCGGGCGGTGCTCTCTCTGGGCATGGCGGCAGCGCTGCGACGCTCGGAACTGGTCGCGCTCGAATGGCGCGATGTGGAAATGTTGGACAAGGGCCTGAAACTGACGCTGCGCCACTCGAAGACCGACCAGGAAGGGGAGGGGCAGGTGATCGCGGTCCCTGTGGGCAAGGCACTCAAGCCAGTTGAGCGGCTCACGGCCTGGTTGGCGGTCCGTGGGAAGACTGCGGGCCCGCTGTTCTATCAGATCGACCCGCAAGGCCGACTGATAAACAAGCCGATGTCGGACCGCTCAATCGCGCGGCTGATCCAGAAGTACGCGGGACGTGCCGGTCTGAACGCGGAGAAGGTGGCGGGCCATTCGCTGCGAGCTGGATTTTTGACGGAAGCCTCGCGCGCGGGCGCAACCATCGCCAAGATGCAGGAGGTGTCGCGTCACAAGAAGGTCGAAGTGCTCTTGGGTTACGTTCGTTCGGCTGATTTGTTCGACGACCATGCAGGCGACGGATTTCTTTGACCAAAAATTGAAGAAACAAATGTTCAAATCTCGTGCCATGCCTGGCCGAGCGCATGTTTGGTGTTCATTCTGTTGATGGCGATTGAGAAGTGACCCGCTTCTACCGCGCACAAGCGGGCCCAGTCGGGGACAGTTCTACAAGGTGTCGCGTTCCACGATCACCCTTGCCAGCTCGCGTTTCAGCTGGCGGATAGTGGCATCTTTGCTTGTATCGCCAGACACTTACCCGCCCAACTGCCGATTCCAATCATAAAGCGAGTGCTGGCTGACGCCAAGCCGCTGCGAGACCTGCCTGCCGGATAACCGCCCTCAGTGATCTAGGCCACTGCATCACGCTTGAACTCATCACTGAAGCTGGGGTTTCCCCATCGTCGCCTCCCGTCCTCAAACTTAGGAATGAGAGCGTCCAGAAATATACGGGCTATTCAGGGATCGCTGAAGTGCGGCGGCGGTGGCAGGCGCTGATCGGCGGGGCCTGGACTTGGTTGCGGTTCTAAACGGTTACGACGAATGACAGCTCCGAACAAAGAGCGGGCCATTTGCGGTCCGGCAGCATCGGTCCATAACTGCTTCAATCCGCTCCCCGATTAACACTGTCGATATCTGTTCCTCGTCAACCACATGAAGCGCGGAAACTAGCATTCGACGTTTGCTCTATGTGGCGCGCGCTGAGCAGGGGAACGGGCATTCAAGCCCGCCCTGAACGCTCCCGCTGAGAGGAGTGACGGATCGGATTTCGCGAGCACGTTCGTCGTCGGAGGAGCGTGCTCATTCGCGGCCGCTGCAAGCGCGGCGCTTGTTCTCGTCCGCTAGTTAGCTACCCATCGTCCAACCGCCGCCGCCGAGGAGGAAGGCGTCGCCCTCGCGTAGCTTGATGGCGGTACTCAGCAATTCTACCAGCGTGTCCATTTCCCGCCCGATCAGGTCGTCGAAGAGTCGAAGTCCGCTCGAGCGCAGGTTCGGTGTCGCCGTTTCCAACGCCTTGATCATCGGCAATGCCACTTTTTCGACGAAGCTCCCGATATCGTCGACACCGCACTGCGCCAGAAATTCGTTGAGGTTGTGGAGTGGGCCCCTGTGGTCGGACAGAAGTCAGGCGGCAGTTTTGACCATCAGGCGGGCGTGTTGCTCTTCGAACTGGGCTGGGCTGAGATAGCCCAAAGCGGAATGTAGACGGTGGCGGTTGTAGACGTCTTCGATGAATGGCGGAAGCAGAGTTGCAACGTCGTCATAGGTCTCGAACGCCATCGGGTAAACCGCCTCGACCTTGAACGTTTTCATGAAGCTCTCGGCTTTGGCATTGTCGTACGGGTTTCCTCGCCTGCTCATCGAACCGACGATGCCGTTTGCAGCCAGGATTTCCCTGTACGCGGCAGCCGCATATTGCGATCCGCGGTCCGAATGATGAGCGAGGCTGGATGGTGGTTGGCGGCTTGCGATGGCGGTCTTGAGGGCCGCGATGGCCAGGCGCGCATCGATGGATTGGCCAATGGCATAGCCGACGACCTTGCGCGACCAGGCATCAAGGATGATGGCGACGTAAGCAAATCCGGTGTTGATGGCGACGTAGGTGAGATCAGCGACCCAGAGTTGATCCGGGCCGCTCAGCACGACAGACTTGGCCAGATCCGGAAAGATCGGCAGGTCGTGGGCACTGTCAGTGGTCGCGACGTAACGTCGGCGACGGCGGGGCTGCAAGTCGTGCTCGCGCATCAACCGTTTGATCCGCCTATGATTGGCAATGATGCCTTGGTGCTGCAGGGCAGCCCGGACCCGGCGCCAGCCATAGGCTTCGAACTCGTCAGAAATCGCGGTGATGGCGACGAGCAGCTCTGCGTCATCGAGCCGTTGAGCCGGGTCGCGATAGTAGGTCGATCGTGCGATGCCCATCAGCTGACATCCTCGCGCGACGGACATGCCGAAGGGCCGGTGATGACGGATGTAATCCCGCTTCTCGGACGGTGTGCACTTCGCAGAGCCCCCCTTAGAAACTCCAACTCGAGCGTCTGCTTGCCAACCCGGCATTCGAGGGCGGCGATCCGTGCCTCGTACTGCTGGACAAGGTCTGCGGAGCGGGCGTCATCGTCGAACGCACCACCCTCGTATGTCTCGATCCAGACGCGGATCAGTTGGCGGGAAATATCGTGACGCTTGGCCAGACCATGCAGCGTCTCGCCGCCGAGGTATTCCTCGACGACCTGCCGCTTGAACTCCAAACTATGTGATCGATGTCTCGGCATCGGCTCTTCTCCAAGAGCCCGACCCCACGGTCAATTATCCTTTTCCGCCTGTCCGACCCCAGGGGCCCACTCCACTCCTGGGTCAATTCTCAGCGCTACTCAACACTGTCTTCGATTGCCCAGCGCTGACCTTCGACGGAAACAAGCGCCTGGATGCCTGTCCCGGCGGGGCACCAGGTTGTGAAGAAAGCGAGATCGCCTTCGCTAATATTGCGGCGGATAAGAAGGCCACGGGTCAAAAGTCCCGATTTCGTCTCATCATATTCATCAGCTTCGAGATCGGCGAGTTCGCAATAAGCCCAGTCATGAAGACGCGCGCCCTTGGTTCCCTCGCCAGCAGACAGGCGCTGCCCTGCATCGGGCGCAAGATCACGGGCAATCTCCTCCGCTTTGCCCGCGACCAGAGGCTTGCTTGCCCATGAGCCGAAGTAATGATCGGATTTGACCCAGAGAACATAGCCTTTACAGGCTCGGCGCAGCGCGCCTTCTATGTCGCCAACGCCGTATACTGCTTCGGCCGCCACCCAGGAAAAAGGTATATTTGCCGACAGCGCGCGCCCGATCATGTCGACAGCCAAAGCCGGTTTGGTGGCGAAGGCGATGGTTTCGGGAACGTGTGTGGCAGCCAGCTTCGTTGGATCGCCGGTGCAACTCTTGGGCAAATAAAGCGCACGATCAATGAATGCATGACCCCGTGCCGACACATAGGCGGCGAACACCCCGATCTGGCAGTTCGTGATCTTGCCCGCCGAACCGGTATATTGACGCGCAACCCCACAGGATGCCTAGCCCTGCTTAAGGAACCCGGTCTCATCTATGACCAGAACGGCGTCCTGTGTGCCGAGGTTCTCGACAACATACATGGGGTAATCGCGGGGTGCGCTCCCACGCGATCAGGATGCGCTGGTCAGGTGGTTGCCCCCCGGTAGGATGAAATACGGGCTCACGATGGTGACCGGGCCGAGCATCGGACGGGAGACAACCATGGAGCAGTTTATCGGCCTCGACGTTTCATTGAAAGAAACATTCATCTCGGTGCGCGAGGGTGGCCAGCGGGTCTGGCGTGGCAAATGCCCCTCCGACCCCAAGCTTATTGCCGAGATGGTCCGCAAGCGGGCGCCAGACGCAGCACGGGTTGTATTTGAAACCGGGCCCTTGTCGGTGTGGTTCTACCACGCCCTGCGCGAGGAAGGCCTGCCGGCGATCTGCATCGATGCTCGTCATGCGAAGGCTGCGCTCGATCTGGCGCGAAACAAGACGGATGCCAATGATGCCGACGGCCTGTCTCACTTGGCTGAGGTTGGCTTCTACCGCGAAGTTCGTGTGAAAGCCTTCGATAGCATGCTGACGCGAACGCTCGTTGCAGGCCGCAAACAACTGCTGAAGATGACGACCCAGCTATCCAATCAAATCCGCGGCTTGATGAAGACCTTTGGCCTCATTGTTCCCAAAGGTGCGGGGCGGCTGTTTGCGTCCCATGTTCGCGAGCTGCTTGCCGACAATCCAGGGCTGGAAATGATCATTTTGCCCTTGCTCGAGTCTTGGCTCAGCATTCGCCCGCGGACAGCAGAACTGACCAAGCAGCTCATTGCGTCTGCGCGCATGAGTGATCAGTGCCGACTGCTGTCATCGATCCCGGGCGTCGGAGTGGTTACCGCGAGCTCATTCATAGCTGCGATCGAAGACCCGGAGAACTTCAGGAAGTCGCGGTCGGTGGGCGCATGGGTAGGCCTGACGAACAGGCGATACCAATCTGGTGAAGTTACTATGACGGCCACTTTTCGCGGCGGGGCGATAATCATTTGCGCTCGCTCCTCTATGAAGCGGCGGTCACGATCATGACGCGGACCAGGAAAGAAAGCGCGCTGCGGACGTGGGGCCTCAAACTGAAAGAAAAGATCGGATTCAAGCGGGCGGCTGTCGCCGTCGCGCGAAAGCTGGCGGTTATCATGCACACCATGCTTCGGACCGGTGAGCTGTTCAGACATTCGGAGCCGACCGCCGCATGAATTGACGTCAGCCGAGCGGAGCACCACTCACCGGCTGTTGGGATATAAAGTTCGCGTCTGACGAAACTGGCGCGCCGAGCCGTCCCTGTCGGGGCGCGGACAGGATCATTCCGCTGCGAGAGTTGCAGTCGCCACCGTTCTACTGCCGGCGAATTGCGTTAAACACATCGGAAGATCCTGCCCACGAAGACCCATCCTGCGGCGTGCATGACCCGACCGCGTAAAAGACCATGTACCCGACAAACGGCGCGATCGGTGACCAGTAGCTGACGAGACATTGACCTGCATGCATCTGCGACAACGCTATCGTGGATCAGAGGGGTATGCCCGCCGCGCCTGATTGACAGGTTAGCGATTAAAAGACTCACGCACAATGTCGCGCATCCCGTCCGCGTCCCAGCGCCCCCGGCCCAAAATGCCCTGCTGGCGCCAAGGCCCCGGATCACCCGCCGCCTCAGCGCGCATCCAGCCCGTCTTGCGGCGCTCGTCGCCCAACAAACCATCCAGGAAGAGGTTCGCTGACGCTGCAACTCGTTCCTGCGTGAACAGGTCGCGCATCCGAGCCGTCATGTCGCGAAGCGACGATGCCCATAGCTCCAGCGTGGTCTCAATCGATGCACCGTCATCCACGGCCTCCTTACCATGGAGACCCATTGATTCAGATTTTCAATCAATGTGCAATTGTAATGGTAGGGCTTGTGTATGGTTCGCACGCTGGAGAGGGGCGATGTTGGTGCAGCTTCTACGTGCTCCTATGGGGCTCCTACGAAGTTGGGGCGCCGAAGGTCATTTCCCCGGCGCGGACCAATCATCGCGGTTATTCGATCGGTCCAGAAAGGCTATTTCTTAAGAGGAAAATTGATGTGCGCCGGTGCCCATCGTCTGCGGAGGATGGCCCAGAGATCCCCGTTCCGCGCAGCGTCGCCAAGGTCTCAGCGCAAGGATCGGATCCACCAGAGGCCGGTAAGCGCGGCGAGCGAACCTGCGCCGGCTCCGACACCAATTCCCCATCGCGCGCCCCAGTTGTCAGCAGCGTAGCCAACGAGCAGGGAGCCCAATGGTACGCAGCCGAGGGGAACCGCGAACAGCACCGCGACGGTACGGCCACGGATCGACGGCTCGGTCGAGATCTGGGCATAGCTGTTGCAGTTTGACGTGAAAGTCTGTGTCGCCACACCCAGGCATAATAGGGCCAGCGCGAAAAGGGGGAGGGTGGGCGCGATGGCGGCGAGCGCCAGGCAAACGGCATAAGCCGTCGCGCCGACTGTCAGAACCGTCATGTTCGGATCCCCTCGGTGGGCGTTGAGCAGCGCGCCGATCAAGGAACCGACCGCCAAAGCGGAGGTCAGGAGGCCAAACATCTCGGCGCCGGCGTGAAATTCTTTCGTCACCATCGTAGTTATGAAGATTGGGGAGTTGATGCCCACGGCGGTGATGAATGTCAGCATGGCAAGCACCGTCATCAGATCGGCGCGTCCAAAGATCTGACGGAACCCTTCCGCCATGCCCACCCTAACTCCGCGATAACCGCCGCGGCCCGACAGTTCATTCCTAAGCTTCATGAGCGCCGCCAGCATCGGCACGAACGTCAGCGCGTTTACGATGAAGACCCATCCGGTTCCCACTGCGGTGATGAGAATACCGGCCGTGGCAGGACCGATCAGACGGGCAATGTTAAAGGATGAGGAATTAAGCGCGATCGCATTGGAAAGATCCGCTTGCTCTACAAGGTCACCCGCGATGGTTTGTCGTGCGGGACCATCGAAGGCAGATATGCATCCGAGGACACCTGCGAGGGTATAGACCTGCCATAGCTGAACCTCGCCGGACAAGCTGAGCGCGCCTAGCAGGAAGGCTGCGATACCCATGGCCGCGTTGGTGATCAGCAGTACTGAGTGCCGCGAGAATCTGTCGGCGATCGCCCCGGTGAGCGGCATGAAGAGGAGTTGCGGTCCAAATTGGAGACCGGTCGTGATTCCGACTGCAACGGCCGAATGATCGGTTAACTGCGTGAGGACGAGCCAGTCCTGGGCTGCCCTTTGCATCCAGCTGCCGATATTCGAGATGAGCGCGCCGCTCGCCCAGATGCGGTAATGGGGCGTGCGCAGGGATCGAAACATGTCGGCCATGATGTGCAGGTGGCCGAGCCTTAGGCCTGGCGCTAATGCCAAATAGGAAAAAGCTCATTCTTGCTTTTGGGAACGAGAGAGCCGCCGTAGCTCAACCAAACCCTCGCGCAAACGCCGCCGTGCGAGATGGTTCGCAAGCCATCCAAGACCGGGAAACCTGCTGCGGTACCGCATGTTCCAGCGAAGGCCTATTTGGTCCTGCTCCGCAGCAAGCGCGATCGCCCCCAGATGATAGGCGAACAAGCCAGATCTGGCGACACGATAGAGGACGGCTCGGTCGTTCGTTGCGGACCTGCCGATCTCGATCGCTACGCTGGCGGCGCGGTCTGCGAAAACCTTGCGAATGGTCGCGACAAGCGGGGCGAAATCACCGGCTCCCAGCGTCGCTTCCGCCTCGGCTGGTGCGGCCGCCAGCAATATGGTCTCCGTCAATTCATGGTCGCACGGTATGGCCGAAGAAGAGATCGGGCTGGGTATGAAGCCAAAGGTCACACTTTCTCTGGCCCAGAGTATCTCGGTGGAAAACCCAAGAGGGTCATTTACATATACCATGCCGCACGCGCCGAAGTCCAATGGCGCGCGATTTGGCTGGGCGCCAAGTTCAAGCGTCCGTCGGTAGATGCGCCTGTGCGCTCGCCGCGAATGCACGCCGAATCCGATATTCAGGATGCCGATGTCGGAAATCCGGTAGGTGCTGGACCGCGGCGTGCCGATGGGATCGGAGTATGAAACGATTTCGAGTATGATCTCGCCGCAGTCAAAGGTGGCGCGCTGGCACTGAGCACCGGAGAGGCCCCAGATGATTTCGTGGGCATCGTCATGCAAAGCCGTGGGCGATGGCGCGGCTCCAGTGATCGCGGCAAAATAGCGGAGCGATGCGTCGAAATCCGGGGTGGAAAGCGTCACGGATCTGAGTGTCGCCTGGCTAGCTACAGTGGAGCGGGGCGCATTGGGGAGCGGATCGGTTTCCATGATCTCGACAAAAACGCCGTCAGGGCTGCGCACGCAGGCTCGGCGCACGCCATGGTGTCCCACCACGGAACCTACAGGCGCGCTGCCCAGCGCAGCGAGCCGCTTGAGCGTCTCATCGAAGTCGGCGACATGCACGCCCATCCGCGAGTAACCGATGTCGCAGGCGCGAAAGTCATTTGGAATACAGCGGCCAAGAGGGCGGGTGAACTGAAACATCTCCAACTGAGCCCGCTGGTTGCAACCTATCATGAACCAGCAGGTCGATCGCGCGCCGGGAATGCCCTGCGCCGAGCCGGAAAAGGGCAGGCTCATGAGCAGGCGGGTACCGCCGGCGGTCAGAAAGCCCAGTCCGTCCGTGAACCAGCGGGCGGTCTTTTCAAGGTCCATGACGGACAGGGCGATCTGGTTCAGAACCGGCCTTTCGGCGGCGATCATTTGGCTGGATCGTTCCAGGCGGAATAGTTCAAAGCCTCAAGATCCGTTTCGAATTGCCCGCCATACCAGCGGCCGAGATCGATATTGTTCGAGTCCTTGAAGCCTTCATGGCAATAGAGTTCGAAGAGGTTGCCAGACGGATCGCGAAAATACATCAGCGCCTCGTTCCGAAAGCGCGTCCAGATCCGGTCGCAAGGGACGCCAAAACTGAGCAAGCGTTCGCGCATGGGCTCCAGCCGTTCCGGGTCGATATCTAGCCCGTAATGCGGATATTCCGCTTTTCTGCCGGTATATCCCGAAGGCTGAAGAGAGAAGCCCAGCAGGAAATTCCCAGGCATCGACACGATTCCGAACGTGTCGTTTTCATATTTGCCAAGCGGGATCGCGCCGAAGATAGAGGACCAGAAACGAAGCGCTTCATCCACGTCTCGCACCGGCATCGCGACGTGATTGAACCCGACGATCCCTCGCGTGTTCGGGTCGCGATCCATCAGCTGCTGTTCCATCAACCTCTCCTGTTTTTGCATGATGAACCGAATCAAGCCTCGGTCCCGCAGCGTTCTATTACAGTTGTAATAGAACGTCCAGAGAGGTAGAGGTTCCTATCCGCCGGGAACAATAGCGGGAACGAAAGGAGACGGTGCATGGTCGGCAGGCTGGAAGGCAAGGTTTGCGTGATTACCGGAAGCGGCGGCAGCATGGGGCGCGCGGCAGCCCTGCTCTTTGCTGCCGAAGGCGCGGCAATTGTGGGTTGCGATGTCAATGTGGAGCGCGCCAGCGCGGTGTGTGAGGAGGTTATCGCGGCAGGCGGACATATGGTATCGCTTGAGCCTTGCGATCTGACTGATCCTGTGAATTGCAGGCAGTTGGTCGATCTGGCCGTTGAGACCTATGGCAAGATTGACGTCCTCTTCAACAATGCTGCCATGGCTTACTTCGGCTGGATTGACCAGATGCCAGCCGACGACTGGTACAAGACGATCGATCAGGAATTGCATATCGTCTATCTGCTCGTTCGCGCCGCGTGGTCCGAGCTCACCCGATCGGGTGGCTCGATCATTAATGTGGCCTCGATCTCTGCCTGGCAGTCGCTGCGCGGCCATCCCGGTCTCGCCCATTGCGCGGCCAAGGGCGGTGTGTTGGCCATGACCCGCCAGCTGGCGCAAGAGGGCGCGCCATATGGGCTGCGGGTCAATTCGATTTCGCCAGGGATCATAGAAACGCATCAGACCGCGACTTACCTGTCGGACGAAGCGTTCAGGCGGTCAGTGACAGAATCGACGATGCTGGGACGGGTGGGTAAGCCCGAGGATATCGCATATGGCGCGCTTTTCTTTGCTTCTGACGAAAGCAGCTTCGTCACTGGAAGCGATTTGCTGATCGATGGCGGAGCCCGAAACTGGTGAGGCGCCGCTGTTCGCCTTTCCGCGGGGTTGGTGCTAGCAGCGAGTGGGTATTCGCCACGGGAGCAATGGATGCCGGTCTATGTGGACCATGCCAAGAGACGCGCTGAACTCATTGAGGTGGCCATCGAACTGATCGCCGAAAGCGGACTGGAGGGCGCAAGCGTCCGCTCCATTGCAAGTCGTGCCGGGTACAGCGCGGTCGTGGTCGCGCATTATTTCCGCAACAAATCCGAGTTGCTGCGACAGGCGTTTGAACGGACGATAGAGCTCACCGGGGTGCGGATCGATGAGGCGATCTCGGCCGGAAGCGATGTGCTCGCCACGCTCGAAATCATGCTGCCGACAGAGCCGGTATCCAGCAAGACGTGGAAGGTCTGGTTCGCATTCTGGGGAGCGGCACTTTCAGAACCTGCTTATCAAATGGCCCAAGCGACGAGGGGGCGTGAAGGAAGGGAAATTATCAAGCGGGTGCTCGACCAGTGCAGCGCCATACCCTTAGGGGCTGCCGGTGGCCGGGAGGTGCAGTCGGCGCGGCTCCTGGCACTTATCGCGGGGATTGCCGCGATCGCGACATTCGACCCCGAGCTTTGGCAGCCGGAATTTCAACGTCGCATTCTACGGAGCGAACTCGACGATCTCCGAAACAGCCTATAGGCGATATGCGTCATATCCTGACTCCGCACCGCCGCCGGAAAAATGAGTGATGCTAGACATGGCGTGCTCACCTGATGCGTCGCCTGATCCCGATTGCACCCTAAACGACGAGTTCAAGCTCGCTTGCTCCTACTCGTAAAGCGCGCCACTTAGCCCGCACTATTCATGAAGCATCAGTGGCGGAATTGTTTGGCGGC
>NZ_CCBH010000204.1:0-24394 GCF_001368935.1 Novosphingobium sp. KN65.2 | reverse complement strand
CCCCCCCCCCCCGCCGGGCAACGCCCCTCAATATCACCGGCGCGGGCCCGATAAGGCCCCCCGATAAGGGTCCCCGATAAGGACCATTGCCATTTCAATTCGCGCCGGGGGGCCTATATCCGGTTCTATGACCGTTACTGACCCGCGCTCGCTCCTCTATCGCCAACTCACGCCCGAGGACGCGCAGGCGCTTGCCGCGGAAACGCTGCAGGCCTGCGACGACGGCGAACTCTACATGCAGTTCATGGCGACAGAGGCTTTCGGCTTCGACGACGGCCGGCTCAAGACCGCCGACTATTCGCGCGACGCCGGCTTCGGCCTGCGCGGCGTTTCGGGCGAGATGACCGGTTTCGCCCACGCCAACGAAATTTCCGCCGCCGCGATCCGCCGCGCCGGCGAGACGCTGCAACTGCTTGACCCTGCCACCGGCAAGCGCGCCGCACCGCCACAGAAGAGCAACCGGCACCTCTACACCGATGCCTCGCCACTCGATCTCGTCGGCTTCGGCGAGAAGGTGAAGCTGCTCGAGACCATCGACGCGGCCGCCCGCGCCCGCGACCCGCGTGTCGCGCAGGTCAGCGCGAGCCTCTCAGGTTCGTGGTCGGTAGTCGAAATCGTGCGGGCCGACGGCTTCGTCGCCACCGACGTGCGACCGCTGGTCCGCCTCAACGTCTCGATCGTCGCCGAAAGCAACGGACGACGCGAGACCGGATCGTTCGGCATGGGCGGTCGCTGGCTCTACGACGACCTGTTCAAGCCCGAGAACTGGAACCGCGCCATCGACACCGCGCTCGAACGCGCGCTGATCAACCTTGAAAGCGTCGACGCCCCGGCAGGCGAGATGACCGTACTGCTCGGCCCCGGCTGGCCCGGCGTGCTGCTGCACGAAGCCATCGGCCACGGCCTCGAGGGCGATTTCAACCGCAAGGGCACTTCGGCCTTCACCGGACGCATCGGCGAACGCGTCGGCGCTCCGGGCGTCACCATCGTCGACGACGGCTCGCTCATGGGCCGCCGCGGCTCACTCACCATCGACGACGAGGGCACCCCGACGCGCGAGACGGTGCTGATCGAGGACGGCGTGCTCAAAGGCTACATGCAGGATCGCCTCAATGCGCGCCTGATGGGCGTGGAGCCGACCGGCAATGGGCGCCGCGAGAATTACGCCCATGCCCCGCTGCCGCGCATGACCAATACCTTCATGAAGTCCGGCAACGACGATCCCGAGGAACTGCTCAGCCGCATCGGCAACGGCATCTACGCCAAGAACTTCGGCGGCGGCCAGGTCGACATCGTCTCGGGCAAGTTCGTGTTCTCCTGCACCGAGGCCTACAAGGTCGAAAACGGCAAGCTCGGCGCGCCGATCAAGGGCGCGACGCTGATCGGCGACGGCCCTTCCGTTCTCACCCGGGTCAAGGGCATTGGCAACGACCTGGCACTCGACGAGGGCGTGGGAATATGTGGCAAGGGCGGGCAGAGCGTGCCGGCTGGCGTCGGCCAGCCCAGCCTCCTGATCGAGGGCCTCACCGTCGGCGGAACCGCCTGATATCGGCCCTTGTCCCCCTTCCTCCCAGAGCCTTGGCGGTCAGCTTGGGTTAAGACGCTCCGTGCAACAGTCGCGATGAAAGGGAAGTGGGATCATAAGGAGAAATGACATGCAGAAGGTACTCGCCGCTGTAGCTGTCGTCGCCACGCTCCTTGCCGCACCCGTCGCCGATGCGCGCACCAAGCTCACCGGCGAGGAACAGCTGGCCAAGATGCTCGATGGCCGCGAGGCCGGAAAGCCGGTCAATTGCATTCCGTCCTACATGGCGCAGGACACACGCGTGATCGACAAGACGGCGATCGTCTATCGCATCGGCAAAACGCTTTACGTCAACCGCCCGACCAATGCCGATTCACTCGACGACGACGACATTCTCGTCACCAAGCTGTACTCCAGCCAGCTGTGCCGTCTCGACACCGTGCAGTTGCACGATCGCGGCAGCCGATTCTGGAGCGGCTTCGTCGGACTTCAGGACTTCGTACCCTACACCAAGGTCGCTTCGGCCAAGTAAGCGCCAGCGCCATAAGACCAAGAGGTCCCCTGCGGAAGACGGCCGGGAGTTTCTCGCGGCCGTCTTCTCATTTGCGCAACCGATACGCCAAACAAATTAATGTCTTGCAGTGGTTGCAATCCACAAGCGACCTGCGGCATGTCCAGCGCCCTCGAGCCTACCCTGGCTTGGCAACTTATGCGCCCGGGCAACAGGCTCGGGCGCATTTTTCATGCGCGCGACGCATTATGGAAGAAAAGCCAGCATGACCATACGATCCGGCTGCCGATGGCTCCTTGCCGTGCTCTATGCAGCAGCAGGCGTGCTCCACCTCGCCCTTCCCGGCCCGTTTCTCTCGATTGTACCGCCGTGGGTTCCGTTTCCGGCAAGCGTCATCGCGCTGACCGGCCTTGCCGAGTTGGCTGGCGCGGCAGGGCTGGCCCAGCCTTTTTCACCCGCGCTGCGACGTGCTGCGGCTTGGGGTCTTGCCGCCTATGCGCTGTGTGTCTGGCCGGCTAACGTGCAGCATATGCTGATCGACATGGCGAGGCCGGACAATGGCCTTGGGCTTGCCTATCACGTGCCCCGGCTCGCCCTGCAACCGGTGCTGATCTGGTGGGCGCTATGGGCGGGCAAGATTACCGCCTGGCCCTTCCGTTCACGCCCCTGAGCCCGGTCTAGCCCTCTCGGCGCCGGAGCCGATTTCCTTCCGGAATCGGCTCGGCCCTCCTCCAGACAGGGCTTTCAGGTGTTCCACGGCTCACGCATGGACGACGCCGTGAACGGCCCGCTCAGGCTCACTATACAGGTGTCACCGCGAAATGTGGCGGTCAGGAGGCCACAGTTTCAGTGCCAGCCCTACGCGCCGCCCCCGGTAGCTTCGACTTCCGCTTCATCGGCCGATTCTGCTTCGTACTCGGCGATGGCCTCCGAAGCGATACGGGTCGAATCGATGCCCGCCGGGATCCCGCAATAGACTGCAACCTGCAGCAGGGCTTCCCTGATCTCTTCATACGTCAGGCCGTTGCGAAGGGCCGCCTTGACGTGAAGGCGCAACTCATGCGGGCGGTTCAGCGCACTGATCATGGCAAGGTTGATCAAGCTGCGATCGCGGCGGGCCAGGCCCGGTCGCGACCAGATCTCGCCCCAGCAGTAGGTAGTCGAAAGCTCCTGCATCGGGCGGGTGAATTCATCCGCCCGAGCCATGGCATTCTCAACATATGCGGCGCCCAGAACTTCCTTGCGCAACTTCAGGCCGCGTTCAAACCGATCTTCGCTCATCGCCAGATACCTTTCAGCCCTGCCCTGTGCCGTCTTCCGGACAGGTCAAAGTCCGCCCACGAGGCAGTACTTTACATTCATGTAATCCGCCAGACCGTGGCTCGATCCTTCGCGCCCGAAACCGGATTCCTTCACGCCGCCAAACGGGGCAACTTCCGTGGAGATCAGGCCGTCATTGACACCCACCATGCCGTACTCCAGCCCTTCCATCATCCGCCATTGGCGCGCCGCGTCAGTGGTAAAGATGTAGGCTGCAAGGCCGAAGGGCGTGTCGTTGGCGATCCGCAGCGCCTCGGCTTCGTCCTCGAAGCGCAGTACCGGTGCGACAGGGCCGAATATTTCCTGGGAAGCAATCGCCATCTCGGCGGTTACCCCGGCAAGCACCACGGGAGCATGGAAGGAGCCAGCTTCGGGAGCCGTAGCACTACCGCCGACGCGCACCGCGCCTTCTTCGATCGCCCGGGCAACAAGGCCGGACACGCGCTTGACCGCGCGATCGTCGATCAGCGGTCCCATCGTCGACGAGGCGTTGATGCCATTATCGACCCGCAACTGCGCAACGGCCGCCGCCAGCCTTTCAACGAATGCGTCATGGATGCCGGCCTGGACGAGAAAGCGGTTGGCGCAGACGCAGGTCTGCCCGGCATTTCGAAAGCGCGAAGCCAGGGCGCCGGCCACTGCGCGGTCCAGGTCCGCATCGTCGAACACGATGAACGGCGCGTTGCCGCCCAGTTCAAGGCTCAGGCGCTTAACCTGGCCTGCGGCCTTGGCCATGATGACCTTGCCCACTTCAGTCGAGCCGGTGAAGCTGATCTTGCGCACCAGCGGATGGGTGCAGAACAAGTCACCCGCTGCGGGAGAATTGCGCGCGGGCGCGACCCGAAACAAGGTATCGGGCACGCCAGCCCGATGTGCCAGCGTTTCCAATGCCAACGCCGAGAGCGGCGTGGCATCGGCCGGCTTGACGATGATCGAACACCCCGCGGCAAGCGCGGGCGCAACCTTCCGGGTGATCATCGCCAAGGGGAAGTTCCAGGGCGTGATCGCCGCGCAAGTGCCAACCGGCTGGCGCAGCGTGAGCACCCGTTTGTCGGTCGCAAAGCTGGGAATCACCTCGCCGTAAGCACGGCGCGCCTCTTCCGAAAACCATTCTATGAAGGCTGCACCGTACTTTACCTCGGCCCGCGCCTCGGCCAGTGGCTTGCCGCTCTCCAGCGTCATCAGCAAAGCAAGCTCTTCGGCATGGTCGACGATCAGGTCGTACCACGCCCGCAGCACATCGCTGCGATCCTTGGCGGTGCGCGCGGCCCAGCCATGCCGGGCCGCATCGGCCGCCTCGATCATCGCCGTTATTTCGCCGATATCATATAGCCGGGCATGGGCAATAAGCCCGCCGTCTGCCGGATTGATAACCCCGATCCCGTCCTGGCTATCCAAAGTGTCGGGACGCAAGAGTCCAAGGGCAGAATCTGCCATCATGGTATCGCCTTATTGTTCGGGTGTGACTGTCAGAGCATCCGCGGCAGGACGTCGGTTTCCCCACCCTTGTCGAGGATGCGGTGCTTGAGCGCGCCGACCACGTGGAGACAGACGAGGCCGAGCAATACATACGCGCTGTATTGGTGCAGAGTATCGAACACTTCGAATGCCGCGTCGTTCTTGGGCAGGATCTCAGGCACTTCACCGAAGAAGAAGAACGGGACACCATCGCTCTGCGTGAAGCTCGCCGACATCGAGTAACCCAGCAGGGGAACCAGAACCGTCAACAGCATGATCAAGCGGTGAACGATGTGCGAAAGGGTCTTTTCCCAGGGCTTGAGCGCTTCCGGCTCATGCGGGAGGATACGCCGATTGCGCCAACGGATCGTCAGATGCACCACCGCCAGCAGCCAAACGAGAACGCCGAACTGCTTGTGATTGTGGTAGAACATGTCGAAAGTGTCGAGCGGCGTACTCTCAGGCAGGCCGGTCATGTACCAGCCCGACCAGATCAGGCCGAGGATGATGACCGCACGCACCCAGTGCAGGATCCGCATCGAAAGAGGGTACTTCGGGGTAGCCGCCGTATCACCAGCCATGATCAGTCTCCTTTTTTATAAGCATCCTAGAGGTAAATACCGCGCGAATAGCCGCCATCGACGGTAAGCGACTGTCCGGTGACCGCCGCATTCGGTGCCGTCGCGATAAACGTGACAAGCCGTCCGACCGCCTCGACATCCAGGATTGAGCCGGTGGGAATATCGGCCGTGAACTCCGCCTCGACGATCGCACTGTCGACACCGCGCTCGTGCGCCAACTCGACAAAGAGTTCGTCCAGATGCGGTGTCCGCACAATACCGGGATGCACCGCATTGACGGTGATGCCGAATGGACCAAGCTGGTCCGACAGCACTTTCGTCAGGTGCGAAACCGCGACATTGCGAAGTCCGCTCAGCGTGTCGCTGGACCGCCCGGTCAGGCCTCCGATATTGATGACGTGTCCCGAACCTTGCGCCTTCATCGCCGGCACAACGGCCTGAGTATAGCGCAAATACCCGCCGACCTTTGTGTCTACATCGGTAATCAGCAGATCGACGTCGACATCCTCGATCGCGCCACCGATCGGATTCGAACTCGCCGCGGCGTTGACCAGCACGTCAATCCGGCCGAAGCGATCGAGCGTCGCTTCGACCATGAGAGCAATCTGCTCCGGACTGGTTGCATCCGATACAAGCGGGACGACTTGACCGTGCGCTTCCAAGGACCGTGCAGCTGCTTCGAGCCGCTCCAGGCTTCGTGCGGTAATCACGACTCTGAAACCAGCCGCGCACAGTTCGCGCACGATCCCCGGGGCGATTCCTCCACTGCCACCCGTGACGATGGCTACCGGTGCCGTGCTCAAGGCAGTTCCGCCTGAATCAGCAGCGGCCCGTCAAGGGCAAGACCTTCGCTGAGAGCCGCAGCCAGTTCACCCGAAGTTGTGACCTTGATAGCCTTCACGCCATAGCCAGCCGCCAGCGACACCCAGTCCACGCGCGGATTGTCGAGCTTGGTCAGCCCGGCGATCACGGTATCGTCCAGAGGCGCTTCCGCACGCGTCAGCTCGGTCTGCAGGATGGCATATCGATGGTTCGCAGCCATGATGACAGTCACCGGCAGCTTTTCACGCGCCATCGTCCACAACGACTGCAAAGTATACTGAGCGCTGCCGTCGGATTGAAGCGAGACGACCCGGGATTCGGGCGCCGCCAGGGCCGCACCCACCGCACAGGGCAGCCCCTGCCCGATCGCTCCGCCGGTATTGGTCATCACCCGATGGCGACGCGCGCGATGCGCGTTGCGCAGCCACGGTCCACCCAGGGTCGAGCCTTCCAGCGAAATGATGGTGTCTTCTGGCAGTTGGGCGATCAGTTCCTCGATCACCAGCGCCGGAGTCAGAGCGGCATCGCGATCACCCGACGCAAGTGCCGGTTCTGCCGCGGGCTGCACCGGCAGCGTGGCGGCATCAAAAGCCTCGCACAACTGCTCGAGCGCTGCGACGGCATCGTGTTCGGGGCCGGCAAGCCTTACCAGATTTTCCTCGACGACGAGCTGGCTGGGATAACCTTCATAGCCGAAATAGCTGATCGGCATGCGCGATCCGGCAAGCACGACCTTGGCAGAGCCCATCTGCGCGATCACATCGTCAGGGAAATAGGCCTGCCGTTCGACCGCCGGAAGGTCACCGCCCAGCGTCACGATAGCAGGGTAAGGCTCCATCAGCAGTCGCCCGCCAAGATGCGCCGCCAGTGCCGCACCGGCACGGATGCCGGCCTCGCACAGGGCATTGCCACCCAGCAGGACGATCACATCGTCCGCCCCGTCCAGTGCCGCCCGCGCCTGGCTGATCACGCCGGCATCTACCGGAGTGCCTGCCCATTCGCGGGCCACAAGCTGCGCCTTATCACCAACCGCGGCCGCATCGATCACATCGGTCGGGACGACAAGCGTTGCCGCTCCGCCTTCCGCTTCGCACGTCGCGGCGAAAGCGGCATCGACATCGGCAGCGATGGCCCCGGTCGAGGCCATGCGAATGACCTGCCGCGAAACCGGGGAGGCCAGCGATTCGATGTCGGACGTCAACGGAGCATCGTATTCCAGATGCCAGGTCGCATGATCGCCAATCAGGTTGATGATACGCGAACCGGCGCGACGGGCATTATGCAGGTTGGCAATGCCGTTGGCGAAGCCTGGGCCGAGGTGCAGCAGCGTCATCGGAACCTTGCCCGAGACACGCGCGTATCCGTCAGCTGCCCCGGTGCAGACACCTTCGAACAGGCTGAGAACCGAACGGATCTTGCCATTGCGCGCCAAGGCACTGACCATCGTCAACTCGGTGGTACCCGGATTGGCGAAGCAGATCGTCGACCCTCCTTCGAAGAGGGCATCGAACATCACGTCCGCGCCGGTGCGCTCGCTGCGCGGAGATTGTTCGCTCATGCTGTCTGTTCCTGTCTTGTGCGCCCATCGATTGCTGCACGGGCGCTCACCCCGGCGAGGAAACCTTCGACAAGTCGAACGAAATCCTGCGGTGCATCATCATGGACATAGTGCGATGCGCCATCCACAGTGGCATGGCGCAGCATGGAGTTCTGCCCCTCCAGCTTGCGCACGGCATCGAGATTGCAAAAATCGGAGCGACCGCCCCGGATGACCAGGGTCGGCACGTCGATGGCGGCTATAACCGGCCAAAGATCGACCACCCGCGCCGGGTCGGGAGCGATGCGCGTTTCGGCGATTCCCTCAGCGTCGTAGCGCCAGATCACCGAACCATCTTCCTGCGCGCGCATGCTTTCCCAAAGGCGCTCCTCAATGGCGGCATCGCCCACGTTGGGACGCAGCTTGCGCCAATAGGCCCGCGCCTCGCCCCAGTCCGCAAAACGGGTTGGCAGAGCCCGCATTTCCCGGACGATCCGTTCGAAGCCCTCGCCGGAAACCGAGGAACCGGCGGTAATGTCCTCGACAACCAAGGCCTCGAGCCGTTCGGGATTGCTGGCCGCGTAAACGTAGGACGTGGTGCCGCCCATGGAATGCCCGATCAGCACGAACCGATCGAGACCGAGCGCGGCCACCACGGCCTCGAGATCGGTGACGTAAGCGTCGGTGTAATAGTTGCGACCGCGATCCCAGTCGCTCTCTCCGCGACCGCGCGCGTCGAAAGCAATGAGATGAAAACGGTCGCCGAGAGCCTGAGCCAGATTACGCCAGGTTCCGGAATAGCCCCGAAGACCGTGCAGCAGGACGATCGCCGGATTGGCCGGCGATCCCCACTCACGCACGTGGATGCCCACGTCGCCATTGACAACAGTGCGTGTCCGCTCGCCTTCCAACAGCGAAATGGCGGACGGCGGCATATCCGGAACCTGAGACGCAGACATCAGATCACGCTTCCTTCAGGTCAGGCCGTTGCCTTCGGCGTCTTCTGCACGCAGGCCACCGAGGCGTGCGTTGAGACGACCGCGCGTGGCGAAAGCCCAGCATACGATGACTTCATCGGCCTTCGGGCCGTCATCGAACGACACGCTCATGGTGTCGTAGTGCGACCGGACATAAAGGGCGTCCTTGTGACCAAGCGGAATGTCGAGGATCGTGCCCGGCACGCCGCGCTTGCCGGTCGACGGAACCCACGACGCACCACCACCGACGGCCTTGCGGACGGGATCGGCGGCAGGGTTGGTCAGCAGGGCATTGCCGTGTTCGTATTCACCGTCGAGCCCGACGAGGATCGCCTTGCCGTAGCTTTCGATCTTCGCTCCGCCCGAAAGGGCGTTGAGACGCCGACCGAATTCCTCGCCAAGCGCAGGCGAAGCTTCGATCCATGCCGAAAGGTCCTCGACGTACTGCCCGGCATAGGGGTTCTTGAGGCATGCACCGACCATGTACTTGAACAGGGGCGCGCCATCGGCGGCGGCACCCGTCTCGCCTGCCCAGATTTCCTGAACCTGGGCGTACCAGCGACGAACGTGAAAAGCGCCGAAATTGGAAGCGTAATTAGTCATGGTAGATTCCTACACTATACCTTGTGCAATAAATGCCGGCACGCCCGATCACAGTTGGATCGGATCGGCCTGTCCCTGATTGCGATTGAGTTCAGCCTGCGAAAGGCCACCCGCCTGCGGAATCTTCTGGCAGAACACCTCAAGCATGTGTCCGTCCGGATCGTAGAAGTAGATCCCTACCGACACCCCGTGATCGAGTATCTCGGCGATCTCCACACCACGCTCCTTGAAGAAGTCGTAGTTGGCGCGCAGGTCGTCCATGCTGGTGCCGGCCATCATCAGGCCGATATGCTCGAACTCCTTGCCCTTGGCCGCGCCTTCCTCGGCCTTGAACAGGGCAATGTCGTGGTCGCTTTCGCCGAAGCTCATGAACACGCCGCCCTTGTAGGGGCCATCGCCGGCGCGAGCCGTGATCTTCATGTTGAGCACGTCGCAGTACCACTGCGCGGAGGCTTCCGGATCGCGCACAAAGAGAACGATGTGCGCGATCCGATCGACTTTAATTGGTGACATGCGGCAACCCCAGATCTTCCGGAACGCCCGGAATCCAAGTCAGGTCGGTGATCTCGTTGAACTCGCGCCATTCCTTGGCCCAAGTCCGCCCACCGTCGGTGCTGCGATAGAGATACCCGAACTTGCTTGCGGAAAGGAGGAAATCCGGGTCTGCCGGATTAGATCCGAAGGCCCACATGCAGGAGTTCGAAGGCTTGTCCAGCTCCGAACGGGTCCAGGTCAGGCCAGCATCGTCGGAAGTCAGGATCGCCGCGGTCGTTCCCGGCGTACCATCGCCGATGCCTACCGCGAGCTGCGTGGCACTGCCCGGCTTGCGGACCATGATACGCGAATAGCGCAGGCCCCACGCTTCCTTGGCAGGCGTCCGTTCCCACGTCTTGCCGCCGTCGGTCGAACGGTAGAGCGCGATCACCGTCAGGGCGAGATGGACCTTGCTGCCATCATCCTGCGGCAGGATCATGATGTCGTGCAGGTCCGAATTGCCGCCGAACTCCGACCAGGTCGTGTCGATGCGGTCCCAGGTGTCACCGCCATCGCGGCTCCGCCAAAGTCCACCTTCCTCGACACCGGCCCAAACGTCGTTGGCATCATCGGGATCGACGACCACGGCAAGCATCCGCGGGCGATTCACGCCTTCGCAGAATTCCGGCATTTCCAGGGAAGTCTGTTCCCAGGTCTGCCCGCCATCGCGCGAGCGGAACAGGGCCGATCGCGAAGGGGCGCCGGTGCCGGCGTACATGACCTTCGGATCGCTCTCGCTAACAGCCAGCTTCCACACCGCGTAGCCATTGAGCGCGCAGTCGATCCGGCGCCAGTGGACACCGCAATCCTCGCTGTAGAAGAGGCCCTTTTCAGCGCCTGCGAAAACCGCATCGGGGTTGGCCGGATCGACCAGGAGACAGCGCACGCGGTCGTCGTACTCCAGATCCTGCCGGATGTTGATGCGATACCAGCTCTTGCCGTCATCGTGGCTGCGCATGACGGCTTGTCCGTCGGTTGCAACAATGAGTGTTCTGCTCATGAGTGTCCCGTTCCTGCTATTCTGGCCTGCTGCTTTTGGCGTTTGTTCTGGCTCAGCTGAGATTGACCCAGATGCTCTTCACTTCGCTGTAGAGTTCCATCGCCTGGCGGCCATGCTCACGTCCCCAGCCGGACTGCTTGAAGCCACCGAACGGTGTCGCGTTGTCAACGAGGTTGAAGCAATTGATCCAGACCGTGCCGGCCTTGACCGCACCTGCCAGGCGATGGGCCTGCTTGAGGTTGTTGGTCCAGATCCCGGCGGAAAGACCGAAGTCGGAGTCGTTGGCCTGCGCCACGAGATCCTCGGGATCCGACCAGCTCAGCGCGCTCAGCACCGGACCGAAGATCTCCTCGCGCACGACGCGCATGTCGCGCCCCGCATTGGCAAGGATCGTCGGCTGGAAGAAGAAGCCATCGTTCAGCCCTTCAGGCCGCCCGCCGCCGCACACCAGCTCGGCACCTTCCCGCACGCCGATGTCGACATAGGAGCTGACGCGATCCCACTGCTCTTCGGACACCAGCGGACCGAAGTTCACGCCAGCATCAAGCCCGTTGCCGATCGTCAGCTTGGCAGCATGGTCGGCGACGCGGGCAAGCAGGTCGTCATGGATCGATTCGTGGGCGTAAAGGCGCGAACCGGCAGTGCAGGTCTGGCCCTGGTTGAAGAAGATGCCGGCAGCGATCGAAGCCGCGGCGGCATCCAGATCGGCGTCGGGGAGAACGATCTGCGGCGACTTTCCGCCCAGCTCGAGGCTCACCTTCTTCAGGTTGCCCGTGCTTCCGCGCACAATCGCCTTGCCGACCTCGGTCGAACCGGTGAATGCCACCTTGTCCACACCCGGATGATCGACCAGCGCGGCGCCGGCCTCACCGAAACCGGTGATGACGTTGAACACGCCGGCCGGAATGCCTGCTTCGAGCGCCAGCTCGGCCAGGCGCAGGGCCGTCAGCGGGGTCTGCTCGGCAGGCTTGAGCACAACAGTGCAGCCCGCAGCCAGTGCCGGCGCCACCTTCCATGCCGCCATCGACATCGGATAGTTCCACGGCACGATAAGGCCGCAGACACCCACCGGCTCGCGCACGGTGTAATTGAGAATCTTCGCCCCGCTACGCGGTGAAACCGGCAGGGTCTCACCACCGAACTTGGTCGGCCATCCTGCGAAGTAACGGAAGGTCTTGATCGAACCCTCGATCTCGACCGCCTGGGTGAGTGCCGCAGGCTTGCCGTTGTCGATGCACTCCAGCACCGCCAGTTCCTGCGCATCGCGCTCGATCAGGTCTGCCAGTCGGTTGAGGAGCAGCGAGCGATCGACCGCGCTCATGTCACGCCAGGCGGGATTGTTCAGCGCGCGGCGAGCGGCCTGCACGGCAAGATCCACATCTTCCACGCCGCCTTCCGCCACCTGGCAGATTTCACGGCACGTTGCAGGATTGAGCGTGGCAAAGGTCTTGCCAGAGCGCGCCGGAACCGACTTGCCGTCGATAATCAGGCCACGCGGCGAATTCTTCAGATCGGCTTCAAGCCGTGCGGCGATCGAGAACGCATCGGATGCGCTTGCGGTAGCAACTGCGGACATCACCCCTCCTTGGGAAAGACCAAAGCCCGCGAACATCCATAGGGTTCAACCGGCCATGGTTTGTCATCATCGAATCGTCTGATAGCGCACCTTCACGGAGTAAACAATACTAGTTTTTTATCTCTGGTTGTTTCATAAGATCGACAATTAGCTCCCGGCGATGCTGGGCGATCCCTTGGTTAGAACTGGGAGAATGACAGCGTGACTCAGTCCGGGAATACTCTTGAAAGCATATTGGCGGCCGCCCGCAGAACCGGGACCCCGCTTCCACTGCCGGCAAACGAGCCCTCGCTCGCAGAGGCCTATGACGTGCAGCGCGCGATCATGCGCACGACCAATCTGCCGGTGATGGTATGGAAGCTGGCCCTGACAACACCCCAGGCGCGCGACGCATTCGGCACGGACGAGCCTATCGTCGGACGCCTGGCCGCAAGCGCGATCCTCAACAACGGCACGCAGACCCGCCAGGCCTGGCCCGAGATGTTCGCGGAAGCGGAACTTGTATTCGAGATCGGGCATGACCTGCCGCCGAAGGACACCCCTTATACCCGGGAGACCGTCCTTCCCGCGATCCAGGCGCTCTACGCCGGCATCGAACTTGCAGCCCCGCGCTATACCACCAGTGACATGCCCCTGGGGCTGCTGGTGGCTGACAATGCGATGGGGCATGCGCTGGTTCTGGGCGCTCGTCTTTCCGCACAATGGGAAGACAGCTATGCCGACATGCCGGTTTCGATCGCGCTCAACGGCGAAGTGCAGGAGAACGGCTCCACCACGCGCGTCATGGGCAATCCGCTCGATGCGCTGGTGTGGCTGGCCAACTGGCTTTGCGACAATGGCGAGGGCGGTCTACGCCGCGAACAGCTCGTTTCGGCGGGAAGCTGCACCGGCGCCACTCCGATCAGTGCCGGGGATTCGGTCAGCGCCGCATTCAATGGCATCGAAGTCGCACGCGTATCCCTTTTAGCATGAGTATCATACGGAGATCTGTAAATGAGCCTTGATTTAGGACTGGAAGGTAAGGTTGCCGTCATCACCGGTGGTGGTGTGGGCATCGGCAAGGAAACGGCACGCAAGCTGGCGCTCGCGGGGGCGAAGGTTGTGATTGCGGCACGGACCGCATCGAAGCTGGAAGCCGCGGCCGAGGAACTGCGCAACAGCACCGGGGGCGAGATCATCGCCGTACCCACCGACACGACCTCGAAGGAATCGGTCGAAGCGCTCGTCGCCGCGGCCGTCGAACGCTTCGGCGCCGTGCACATTCTCGTCAACTGCGCGGCTGCACCTGGCGGCCTGGTGCGCAACGCGATCGAGGAAGCCGACGAGGACGCGCTGATGCTCGACCTCAACACCAAGCTCTTCGGCTATTTCCGCACCGCCAAGGCTTGCGTCCCGCACATGCGCAAGGCCGGATGGGGCCGGATCGTCAACGTCGGCGGCCTGACCGCACGTTGCACCGAGGCCCTCTCGGGCATGCGCAACACGGCACTGGTGCACTTCACCAAGACGCTGTCGGATGAAGTCGGCAAGGATGGCATCACCGTCAACATCATCCATCCCGGCGTCACCCGCACCGAGCACATCGAGGAATGGTTTGCGGAGATGGCACAGGACGAAGGCACGACCGTCGACGCCATTGTCGAACGCGAAGCCGCAGCTCCTGCAGCTCTCAAGCGCATGCTCGAGGTCGAGGAAGTGGCCGACCCGATCGTGTTCCTCTGCTCGAAGCTCGGCAGCGGCGTGACCGGTGAATCCATCGCTGTCGATGGCGGCCTGTCCCGCGCAGTCTTCCTCTAAGCAGAAGAGAAACTTCCGCCAAAAGAAAAGGGCGTCGACCTCGCGGTCGGCGCCCTTTCAATTTGCCTACAAGCGGAAAGGCTCAGGCAGACTTGCGTGAAATACCGATGATTGTCGCAATCGTGCTGCAGACGGTCACCACGCAGCAGGCATAGAGCATCAGGTTGAAGCTACCGGTCGCAAGCGAAGCCGCCGCAGCTGCAGGGCCAAGACCGGTCCCGAAAGTCTGGATAGCCCCCATCGCGCAGACCACACGGCCGCGACCGCATGCCTCCGAACAGATCCCGGAAAGCAGGGGCTGGGCGAAGTTCCAGCTGAACATCATGAGCCCGCAGGCGATGACGAAGGCGCTTTGGGTCACGGTGCCCGTGAACATCAGGAAGCCGATCACGCCGATTACGCAGCTCACGATCAAGGGCCCCGTCCGACCCCAGCGCTGCGGCAACATCCCGGCCAATGCGGCCCCGACGACCGCTGACATCGTGCCGATTGCAAGTCCGCTGGCGATCGTGCCGACAGGAATGCCGCTCTCCTGACCGATGCGCTCGGCATATGTCCAGCCCGCGCCCATCGCGAAGAAGAGCAGAAACACGCCGATCAGGGATCCGGACGCGAGGCGCCGGTCCAGTACGGCGCCACCACTGGCGAAGACATCCACTTCATCCACGGATCCGTCCGGGAGAGACTTGAGCGACAGGATGATGGCAAGGCTTGCCACCGCAATCGCGACAAAGATCGTGCGCGGAGCGAAGTTGGCCTGAATTTCCGGCAATGCGTAAAGGAACAGCGAGCTGACCAGGGCCCCTGCGACCAGGTAGATCGAGAAAGCGCGGTCAGGATTGCGTGCGCGCCCGAGGGCGGCGAAGGAAAAGCCAACGGCAATTCCTTCGCCTGCCCCGGCAACGACGCGGGAAGCAGCCATTGCCACGAAATCCGTAGCAAGGCCGGTAAGCAGGTTCCCGGCCGCGATCAGGACCAGCCCGACCGCTACCGCCAACCGCCACCGCACCCTCGACAATGCGAAAGTGCTGAGGCCGATGGTCACACCCATGGCGTTGATGTCCCACGCCGCCAGGTAACCGAGTTGGTCGTTGTCAAACCCGGTCTGCTGCGCCACCAGCGCAAGAAAACCGGGAGTGGCGAAGATGACGAGCGCCCCGATGATCCCAACGCCAATGGCACTTGCCAAGCCTTGGGTTGTTAGCCGCACGACATCGCCGCCAGTGGGCGCAGTCGAATCGATAGGTATTGTCTGGTTCATCGGTGCGCCCTCTCCCCGGCTATCTTACCGTTTGCGATCAGGCCGGAAGCACGTCACTGACGGCGAGCGCGAACTTGTCGACAAGTTCATCGACTTCGGCACGATTGATGACAAGCGGCGGAGCGAAAACCAGGGTGTCGCCCAGAGCGCGCGTGATCAGGCCGCGTTCCGCCGCTGCCTTGAGCACCTGGCGACCGGTACGGTCTGCCATCGGCAGAACTTCCTTGGTGGCGCGATCCTTGACCAGTTCGATACCGATCATCAGGCCCTGACCGCGAATGTCGCCGACATTGGCATGCTGGCCCAGACGATCCTTCAGCGACTGGAGCATGTAAGGGCCGACGTCGGCCACATTGTCCACCACCTTGAGTTCGTCGATCAGCTTGAGCGCGGCGAGTGCCGCTGCAGCGCCAACCGGATGCGCGGAATAGGTGTAGCCATGGCCGAACAGTCCGGCCTTGGCAGCCTCGCCTTCGATCACGTCCCAGACCTTGGGCGAGATGAAGCAGACCGACATCGGGAAGTAGCCCGAGGTCACGCCCTTGGCCGAGGTAATCAGGTCGGGTTCATAGCCGTAGGTCTGGCTGCCCCAGTACGTGCCGAGACGGCCGAAACCGGAGACGACTTCGTCCGCCACCAGCAGGATGTCGTGCTTCTTGAGGATCGCGCCGATCTCTTCGAAATAACCTTCCGGGGGAGGGATAAGCCCGCCGGCGCCCATGACCGCTTCAGCGAAGAAGGCCGCGATGGTGTCGGCGCCCTCGCGCTCGATCACGTCTTCCAGTTCCTTGGCCAGCTGGCGCGAGAATTCACGCTCGCTCATGCCTTCGGGCGCCTTGCGATAATAGTACGGCGCGCTGACGTGAATGATCGGACCCTTGGGAAGGTCGAACAGGGTATGCATGCCGGGCAGGCCCGTCAGGCTGGCCGTGGCCACGCCCGAACCGTGATAGGCATTCCAACGCGCAATGATCTTCTTCTTTTCCGGCTTGCCGCGCAGGTTGTTGTAGTACCAGATCAGCTTGAGCTGGGTTTCGTTGGCGTCGCTGCCGGAAGCGCCGAAGAACACGCGCGACATCGGCACCGGTGCGCGCTCGAGCAGCGCTTCGGCACATTCGGCAACCACGTCGGTCGACATGCCGTTGAACGTGTGAAAGAACGACAGGCGTTCGCTCTGGCGGGCGATCGCCTCGGTGATCTCCTTGCGGCCGTAACCCAGGTTCACGCACCAGAGGCCGGCCATGCCGTCGA
Source organism: Novosphingobium sp. KN65.2 (assembly GCF_001368935.1). NCBI lineage: Bacteria > Pseudomonadati > Pseudomonadota > Alphaproteobacteria > Sphingomonadales > Sphingomonadaceae > Novosphingobium > Novosphingobium sp. KN65.2. The sequence continues at coordinate 7,641 of NZ_CCBH010000204.1, read as the reverse complement.
GGTATTCCTTGCCGTCCACATCCGTAACGCGAACGCCCGAACCGCTTGCCATGACCGTAGGCCCGTCAGCCATGAGATCGGTAATCGCGGTGAACGGGTGGAATTGGCTGCGCTGATCGCGCAGCGCGGCTTGGGAAAGCTGAGACGACATTGGGTATCTCCATTCTTTGCCCGCATCGTTTATCGAATCAGGGCTGCACTTCATGTTTTGCGAGGCATTGCGCAGTCGGTCCAAATATGCAACAGTCTTAGTGTATTCGATGCGTTTTTTTCGTTTAGTGAACAATATCGAAGATCACGAGTCCGAACTCGGCCGGTTGTCGCGCGCCCGCACCATTGACTTGATGCTCTGCCTGGAAGAGGAGAAATCATGGACGAAAAACCAGACCTCGGTAACGTGATGGCCATGATGTCGTTCGCGGCTGTCGTCAGCACGGGCGGCTTTTCCAGCGCAGCCAACATGCTGGGCTATTCAAAGGCAGCTGTCAGCCGCCAGATTGCGAAACTCGAACAGAGCATCGGCGTACGTCTGCTGGACCGCACCACCCGCTCGGTCACCCTGACGCCCGCCGGACGCGAGATGTATGCCCGCTGCGCACGCATCGTCGAGGAAGTGAGCGAGGCAAACCAGATCATCAGCGGCATGATCTCGCGCCCGCGCGGCGAACTCAAGATCAACGCGCCGGTCGTCTCCTCGCTGTTCGACCTGACTTCGATCCTGCCGCGCTTCCTCCAGACCTACCCCGATGTCCGGCTCTTCGTGAACCTGTCGGACAGCAAGGTTGATCTGATCAAAGGACGCTTCGACGTGGCGTTCTGGATGGGCGACACCTTCGATTCCACGCTCGATTCCGTGCGCCTGCGCAATTACCCGATGGTGCTGGTGGCATCGCGCGACTATCTCGCGCGCGCAGGCAAGCCCAACGCGCCGCACGATCTCAAGGACCACACCTGCATAGCGGAGACGCACATCTCCAAGGTGGGCGAATGGCGCCTGTCGGAGGATGTGACCGTTGCCATCAATCGCGGGCCACTGACAAGCAACTCGGTGCGGATGGCGCGCGAAGCCACGCTCGAGGGGCTGGGGATCAGCTACCTGCCGCGGTTCCTGGTGGAGGACGACATTGCCGAAGGCCGGCTCGACCCGCTGTTGCCGGATCTGGTGACAGAACGCATTCCGCTGCACATCATTTTCCCGCGCGGCAACTATGCGCTTTCGAAAGTTCGCGCCTTCGTGGACTTCGTGCGTGAGGAGATGGCCGACGACGATGAACAGTCGTCAGCCAATCTCCTCGCACTGGCATCTGCGATCTGATCCCTTACAGGTCGAGGCAGTCGTTCTCGAAGCCAAACGCCACCGCACCGACATTGCGGGCGTAGGGATAGGGATTGTTGGCAACGTGCGCACGAGCGCAGTGGATGTCCAGGAACGCGCGCTGAATGGGGTTACCGAGGTAGATCGCCTTGCCGCCCGAGAACAGCATGAGCAAATCGATCGCCGTCACGCAGCGGCTGACCATCGAAGTCGTGTGATGCCCCAGTTCGACCCGCCTTTCGATCGGCCAGTCGTTGGCTTCCGCGCGCCGCTCCAGTTCAGCGAGATCGCTCGCGAGGCGTAGTTCGAGGTCATTGAGGATGACTTTGACCTCGGCCACCGCTTCCTGGATCGTCGTATCTTCGGCAAGACGCGCACCGGAATATGTGGCGCGCTTGTCACGCGTCGTCTGGACAAAGGTATCCAGCGCACGGCGCAAGGAGCCGATCGAAGTGGTCGAGACCGTGCGATTGAACAACTGCGCGAAAGGAATGCGGTAAAGCGCGCCGGGATTGGCTGCCATGCCGGGGCAGTCGAGCCGGAACATGTCCTTTTCCCGGATCACGCGGTGGGCGGGAACGAAGGCGTCGTTGACGACGATATCATTGCTGCCGGTCGGCGCCAGGCCCATCACGTTCCAGGTGTCGACGATCTCGTAGTCCGCGCGCGGCACGAGGAAGTTGAAGGGCTCTGGCCCCCCGTCATCGACAACCATGTTCGCACCGAGGATGACCCAGTCGCAATGCGCCGATCCGCTGGAAAAGGCCCAGCGCCCGCTCAGACGAAATCCGCCCTCGACCTTTGTCACCTTGCCCGTGGGCATGTAGGAAGAACTGATCAGGACGCTGCCGTCCTCGCCCCAGACATCTTCGGCGGCCTGCGGATCGAACAGCGCCAGTTGCCAGTTGTGAACGGCGACCACACCGTAAACCCAGGCACTGCCCATGCAGCCTTCGGCCAGAGTCTTGGCAATCTCGCAATAGACAGCGGGCGACATCTCGTAGCCGCCATAACGCTTGGGCTGAAGCACTTTGAAGAAGCCCGCTTCGGTAAAGTCGCGGATCGTCTCTTCGGATACCTGCCGGTCAGCGATGGCCTTGGCCTCACGTTCACGCAAGACTGGGACCAATTCACGCGCCCGGCGGATCAGTTCGGCGGCACTTGAAGCGCTTTCTCCTGCGCCGGGTAGCGCGCAGGCGGCCATTTCGCTGGTGGCACTTTGCATTACTGACGTTTCCTTTCCCTCTTACGTCACCGCATGCCCAAACTCGACGGTCGTGGCCGTGCGGTTCGTAAAACCACAACTCAGCACGGTCGGCCTTCTGCTGATTCGCATAACCCGTCGGTGCCTTTACATACCATCAATTCCGGCGTTCACGTTGACAAAGCACGCAGATCTCTGCGGATTAGGCCCAACGAATCAACGATCAAACGCCGTTTCCATTTCGCAACAATAAAGCCGAATTGCCATGAACTGTAAACCGTGCAATACCAAGCGACGTTCAACACAATTGGACAGTCGCGCGCGGCGCCAAGTGCATAAGTAAGAGGGAAGCACGGTCGCGCACTCAGGGAGAAAAATACGATGATGAACACGCACAAGGCTGCCCGTATGGCGGCGCTGATGTTATCTACTGCAGGGCTGCTCGGCCCGGTCCAATCCTTCGCTCAAGACGCCGAGGCCCAGGACGACTCCTCGCTATCCACATCGAATTCCGGGGGCGTCGCCAATACAATTGTCGTTACCGCCAACAAGCGAAGCGAAAACTTGCAGAAGGTGCCGATCTCGGTCAGCGCGTTCTCCGGCGAGCAGATCGACCGACTGGGCATCACCGACACCACTCAGATCACGCAACAGATTCCGTCACTTCGGGTCAACGCCTATTCACCCAATCTGACCATCTTCAGCCTGCGTGGCATTTCACAGAACAACTTCACCGACAATCTCGAGGCACCGGTCGCTGTCTATCAGGACAATGCCTATGTCGCCTCGATGAACGCAGTTGCAGGCCAGTTGTTCGACATCAAGCGGGTCGAAGTTCTGCGCGGTCCGCAGGGCACGCTGTTCGGGCGCAACGCAACAGGCGGTCTGATCCACTATCTCAGCGAAGACGCCAGCTCCGATAACTTGAACGGTTATGCTCAGGGCGAATACGGCCGTTTCAACTCCTGGTCGATCGAAGGCGCGGCAGGCGGCAAGCTCGTCGATGGGGTTCGTCTGCGCGTTGCAGGACGCGTCGAAAAGGCCGACGGCTACATCAAGTCACGCGATACCGACGCCACGGCGCTCGGTCTTGGGGTGATCCCGGGCAGCGGACAGGATCTTGGCGGCAAGAACGGCTGGGCCGCTCGCGCCAACCTCCAGGTCGATCTTACTCCCGATGCCACGCTCAGCTTGTGGTACAAGCACGCTGAAGACAATCACGTCGCCACTGGCGGCTATGTCTTCGAGAACTGCGTCTATCTCGACAATGGCTATTGCAACACGAACGCCGCCGGCCTGAGCGACGATCAGAACGGCGTGATCAACGGCATCACCTCCGAGAAGGCTTCCCCCTGGGAGCACTTTGGCGAACGACGCGGCAGCTTCGACCGGGTGATGAACAGCTATCAGGGCCAGCTTGACTGGAAGTTCGGTGGAGTCGAACTGACATCGATCACCAACTACCTCACCATGGACAAGGTGTACGCCGAAGACGGTGACGCGTTGCCGTTCACGATCGTCAACGTCGACTCGCGGGTCAATTTCCACCAGTTTTCCCAAGAGACGCGGCTTGCCGGCGAGAGTGACATGCTCAAATGGCAGGTCGGCGGCTACTACCTCGACATGAAGTACGATGGTTCGCACGCAGTAACCGGCGTGCCGATCATCGATCTGGCGATCGCGAGCAACGGCGGATACTCGCTTCCCACCGTCGCCCAACAGTACGTGATCCATTCGAAGAACTGGTCGATCTTCGCTCAAGGTGACATCAATTTCACCGACAGGCTGTCGCTCACCCTGGGCGGACGCTACTCCAAGGATCACAAGCGGATCGACTATGCCGCGATCCTGTCGGACCCGACTTTTGCCCCGCAACCGGATCCGGTCTTGCTCTTCACCGACCAGGATTTCCTTGCGGAAGCCCCGGGCGTGAATCGCGAAGTCTATGGCGACTGGGCCGCGCGCGTCTCGCTCAACTTCCAGCTGACGCCGAGTACACTGCTGTTCGCGTCGTGGAACCGCGGCATCAAGGGCGGCAACTGGTCCTTGTCCTCGTCGATCCAGCCGAAGGACTTCCGCCATCGTCCCGAGACTCTGAACAGCCTCGAAGGTGGCTTCAAGACCTCGCTCCTGGGCGGAATGATGCGCCTCAACGGCACCATCTTCCACTACATCTACGATGACTACCAGGCCTTCTCGCTGGCTGGCGGCGTTCCGCACGTCTTCAACAGCAACGCGCACTCGACTGGTGCCGAACTGGAGGCATTCCTGTCACCGTCACGCAATTTCGATGCCGTGCTCGGTGCAACCTGGCAGACTTCGTCGGTCGACAAGATCCCGGCAACCGACGTGCAGTTCGGCCCCGAACTGTTCCCGGGCGCCCCGGATTCACAGTACTGCACGAACCTTGGCGGGGTATTCCGTTGTGATTTCCCGCAAAAGGACATCACCGGAGCCGAACTGCCCAATGCACCGCGTTTCAGCTTCAACTACCTGTTCCGGTACAATTTCGACGCGGCCGGTGGCAACATCGCGGCGCAGGTCGATGGCGTCTGGTACGATGACCAGTTCCTCGAAGTGACCAACGGACTGGGCTCGGTGCAGAAGGCGTACAACGTCACGAACGCATCGTTGACCTATCGCCATGAAGGTACCGGCATCTCGCTTACCGCATGGGGCCGTAATGTGTTCAATCAGGCCTATCGCGCCTATGCACTGAATCTGGGCATTCTGGGCGTCACGTCAATCTACGCTCCGCCGGCCACTTATGGTGCCACGCTGCGGATTCCTTTCGGAGAATAACCGCAAATCCGGATCGGCATCTGTCCCAAAGTTTGGCAGATGCCGATCCGGACCCCTTCTTGTCTTTTGAATGACACCTGGCGCTTCGCGATCTCCTCGAAGCCCATACCCCGACAGACTGACGGCGCCGTATCTGGCAGTCCGCGCCAACTGGTTTGCACCGATGAAGGGCTGGGCTGGGCGGGGCTATTAACACACCCCTTTGTATTCGGCGATCATGCGCGACCTGAGCCGGTAGCCGGCGGCAAGTTCGGCCATTCGCCCAAAATCCAATTCAAGGCATGATACGAGCGGTGACCGAAGGTCGCCGGGCAAGGCGCTGACAGCGCGAACTCTTTCTGAAGAGCACGGTCAAACTGAACTCATGCGATCTCGGAAATCTGGCCAGTTCAGTTTTTCCTGGAGGCGCGTGATTGAGACATTTCCTGCATGGCTTCCGTCTTCAATGGTCGCGCGATCAGGAGTTTTGTGTCGAACACAAGCCCGCCGACGGTTCGAACCTGATAAAGCGCTTCGAATGCCCCCGCTCCGCCGGTTCGTTTCGCGAGACTGTCCAGCTGGCGCTTGTCCGACACAATCTTGGTCACTTGCGCGAGCCCCTCGTCGCTGCCCCCGGAGATGAGGATGTTGTGGTTCCCCGACCTCCCGGGAAAGCTTGCAAGGTAGCCGTAGTCAATGCCGTAGGAGTGCGCGGAAGCCTCATTGCCGCCGTTCGATGCCTCCTCTTCGGCAGCATACTTGATCCGGTAAACCTTACCGCTAGCCTTATCCTTGATTTCGTCGAAATCGTCGGTCGGCGCAAATCCGGACAGGCGCAGGAATGGCGATCGCATCACGCCCAACTGCGAAAAATACTGGATATATATGATACTGTTCGAATCGATGAGATCCTGAGACATGCGTGACACCGGCATGATCTCTGCAGCCTCCGAACCGGGATGCATCTCGGAGACCTGTTTCAGTACAGCAACGGCAACTTTGGCCACCTGCCCCGATACACGGTAGATATCCCGGGCGTGCAGCTTGCCACGCAACCGCGGATTCAAGGTCAGATATTTGGATAGATCGGCTTCTGACTGGATTGCCGTGTCGAGTCTGAGGCTTGTCATTATGCCTTCATCGCCACTTTCGGCAATCATGTAGAAATCGCCCACGGCGATGACCGGCATCCGCCCATTGGCCATGAGTGGCTTCCAAAGTGCGGTCCGGGCAAGTGGTGACGGCTGAAGCAAATTGCTCGCGAAAAGGAATGCCGCCGCCCAGAGCAAGCCATTGACACAAAGAAAGATTGCAAGAACCTGCCGCTTCGAGATTCGCTTCAGCCTCGATGCCAGGGTTATCGGCTCCAGTTCGTCCTCATCCTCCAGCTCCGGCATTTCGGACAGGATGAGGCGATACTCGCCTTTGGGAATGGTCAACCGGAGGCCGGATTTCCCCTCATTGAACTTGTCCAGCCTTTGACGCAGCCGGTGCATATAACTGCGAACCATGGAGTTCACTGACGTATCGAAGGCTCCGCTCTTGCCGAAGACATCGATCGCGATCTCGATTTCCTTGGGTGCGCGCTCGTCATCTACCCGTTCGAGCAGATAGTCGAACAGGTTCACCAACATCGTCGAGCGGCTGTCCCCGATCAGCGCTGTCCGGAACCGAGACGCTTCCTCGGCGAGGGATACCCCGCCAGCTTCTCCCGTTTGCCCCAAGGCAATTTGGCTATTCAAAGACCTGAAATCTCCCTTGCGACGCAATCCATTCACCGTCCTTCTGCCGACCGCTCAAACAAGCGAATGCGGCAGGACCGGGAAACGCCAGAGCCTCCGCCCCCAATACAATGAACCACCGTTGCCTCGCCCGGCACAAGGCGTCGCGAGTTGATGTAACTCGGGACCAAGGCTCAAGTTCGGCAATACGCAAGAGCTCGTCCATGACGACATGACAGGGGCGCCAATTCACTCCTCTTTATCGCCAGCTAGACGCGATCCCCGTGCCCGGCGCTCAATAGCATCTGGCCTCCAACCGTATAGGGCAAAGCGCCTTGTTGCAATGCCCGAAGACTGTAGCGGGAAACGGCCAGGCTAACTTCAACCTGCTTGCAAATGACAGATTTACGGGGATTTCGAACCGGGTGTTGAAGCCGGATTGCTTCCAGTCGTACCGCATTTCAGGCGTCGATCATTCGGCAACCCGACTGCCCCTGTTTTCGCCAAACGCGCAAACTGCGCAACGACGAACACAGGATCGGAATTCCAGGTTCACGCAAACTCTCCCGTCCGAGGAGAGCGCGTCAGGCATCTATTCCATCAAAGCTTGCCGGTGAGTT
>NZ_CCBH010000203.1:0-19799 GCF_001368935.1 Novosphingobium sp. KN65.2 | reverse complement strand
ATTTTGCACCGCCGTTCTCAAACGGCACTGCACGTTTATGCCAAGGAGCTGCTGCAACGGGAACGAGAACTCACCTTCACACCGCTCGTGTTGCGGAAGGAAGGCCTCGAGGAAATTGTGTTCGAAGGTGGTCGGTTCAAGCTTGATCACGTCATCATTGAGGTGGATCGATCAGGGTTTCGACCGGACGCAATTGTTGCGTTATCCAGCAAGGAATTTGCCGTCGAGTTCAAGGTTGCCCACGCCGTTGATGATGCGAAGCAGGAGAAGGTCGCTGCTGACGATATTCCCATGATAGAAATTGACCTCAACTCCCTGAGGTTTCGGCAGATCAGCATGGAGGAATTGGACGATGCAATCCTTCATGGTGCCGATCGCAAGTGGATACACCATCCCGAACGCGGTAATGGACAGGCCCGTCTGGAGAGCCGGGTCGCTGCCAAGAAAGCGGAGCGCGGCCGGCGCCTCAAATTCCATATCGAGCGCAAGCCGCGTGGCAACGTCGACTACGACTACCATCGGGAGTCACTGGCAGCGCTCGAAGATGCCGGTCTGCTCGACGCGATCGGCATGCCGGTGGATTGCCAACACTGGTTCCGTGTCGGCCTGCCGGTTTGGCAGGCAGCTGTGCTGGCCACGTGCATTGTTGCGCCTTCACGGACCTACGCCCCGGGGGCGAGGATCAAAGTCTGTGGCGACTGGCCGGACTACCAAGGCTATGCCAACCGTCTGCCCGACTGGATGATCCGCAAAGATCTGAGCCCCTATCATTGGAAGAGGCTGGAAGAAGCGGGTTACTCGACATCCAGCTTCGGCAACGCGGATCACGCGGTTTTTTACTACTTGGCTCACCTTGCCGCCACGCAGGAAATCGTAGTGTGGGACCGGAATGAAGAGGCCTTCTTCGTCACGTCAGAGTTGCACGGCCGGGTGTACAGACTTCATGAACTGGGCTGGAAAATCCGCCGAGTGCTTGAAGCCGCAGGCGCCCCCGACCCCAATGAGGTCAAGGCGCGGTGGCTGCACAAATACAATGTCGATGGCGCATCGCCAGCGGAAATCGCCAGCAACGGAGGTGCCCCATACGATCTACTTCTGTCGAGGGTAGATGCACTCGTGCGAATGGCGGACTCATACTATAACCCGGTTGTCGTTGACGACTTATGTGGACTCCCACTTGAGCCGATGCGTCAGAAGCGCTTGACGGAAATCGAAGAGCAGAACGCAAAACTGGCGCAAGCGAAAGCAGTGGCTGCGTTGGCACGCCGAAGTGATCTTGAGAACTCTGCGCGCGAAGGTCTTGGGCCCGATGCCAGGGCTTGGCTTAACCAGAACGTGGCGGACCCAGCCCAACCGATCACAGAATGGGCGAGCGAAACCGACGGCAACCTGGCTCAGGCATTCTCCTTCCTTCGTAAGGCAATTCGAGAGGGGAACGCTCGGTTGGCAGCAGCTGACGCCGTCCAGAACTATCAACGCCAACTCGAAGAAGCTGCCAGGAAAGCCTATCCTGACGAGACACGGGCCGGCCTCTTTGTCAGTTCTTGGCGTGCAAAATGTGACAGCCCGTCGGCGCTGCGGTCAATTCTTGAGAAGCTGCCCAAGACCCGGAGGTAAAGGGCGAAAGCGTCCCCGAGCCGGAGCCGCTTCGCTATCTCCGGCTACCCTTCTGCGACGGACAGGATCGTATGCTGAACGGCAGCTGTCTAGAATAACGATACGGAAAGCAGGCTAACCGCTTCCGGCCCAGGTGGCGCCGTAATTGGCTGCGTGAATGAACGGCGGGTTTCGAGGGCCAAGCGAGGCATCATGAATGTCGCCTTTGTCGGCGGTAAGAAATTATCCCACTGACAGAATCTTAAGGTCAGCAACTCTGGCAAGCATTGCAAGCCTTTCCGTGACGGTATCGGTCGTAGCGCCACGGTGCGAGGGGAGAAGAGGAGTTGCTTGCGGACCAATGGCGTTGGCACCACTTAGGACCTCATGACCACCGCCATTCACCAAGGACACGTTGAGCTAGGAGATTCTCAGCTCGGGGCTACGCTTCGCCTCGAGCCGGGACGCGTCACGCTGGAGATCGCCAGCACCGGCGGTACACCAAACATGCCGGAGCGGCTTGAGATACTCCTATTTACGAGTAGCACGGGCTACTTCACGCTAACCGACCTGTACCGGCACAATCATAGTATGCGGCTCGGCGTTGGCGGTCTGTCGACCTACAGCGCGCGCCTCGCGTTCGAGAGTGCGCACTTTCCGACTCGCGAAGAGATCAGATCGCGCGATTGGTCCATTGTTGTAGGCGACATTGCCAAGATCCTGCACGTAAACGGTGTGATCCAGCAGATGATTTTTCCTGAGGGCGGCGGCGTCATCATGAACTACACGGTGTCGTCGCCCCCATCGGTACCGCTCGAGTGTCCATCCGCGGGCATCACGCTGCGCCTTGGCCAGCACATCAATGCGGGGGGCGATGTGATCAACGGTCCGACCCTAAAGCTGACCTACCCTGCCGATATCGCCTTCCAGGAGGAAGTCGGCGTCGATACTGCACTCCGGCACATGCACAGGATTAGGCAGCTATTTTCTCTCATCATGGGGCGCATACTTCCGATCAACTCGGCGACGTTGAAACTCTCGGGCGAGGGCAATCCCCATGAAGTCGGAATTTTGGGACTGCTCCCCACTGATCCGGCGGATAAGCCCGCCGACCCGCTGCTGACGACGATCACACCCCAGATATTGGCAACCCTCATCGACCGCTGGCTGTCGCGCTACGAAGAACTCGAAGACCCGATTCGCCTCCACATGAGCGGCTTGGAACAACGCCGGCTGCCCATGGAGCTGCGGTTCCAAATTTTTATTCAGGCGCTGGAGGCGCTTCACCGGCGCACCTCGCCAACTTCCACCGACGCCATTGACAGAGACCCGATCCTTGCGACGCTGCGCGAGTGCGGGATTACGAGCGACGTTGTCGACCGGGTCTCGGGCGTGCTCGCTCATGCGCATGAGCCTGGGCTGCGGCAGCGACTCCGTCACTACTGGAGCGAGTTCGAGCCCGAGATCACGACGCTCCGCCCGGCCGAGACCAAAAGGAGCTTCATCGGTCGCGTGGCTGCAACCCGCAACCACTACGCCCACCGTACCGATCGGGATGATCAGGTGCTGGGCGGACTCGACCTTTGGGACGCGACTGAAACGATCAAGTCGTTGTCGCACATGGCGCTCTTGCGGGAAATCGGCGCTGACACTGTCGGAATCGGCCGCACCATGCTCGACCGCCGCTTCGCCGAGTACGCCCTACGAGAATAGCTTCTGCGCGGATGGTAGTAGGTGCCGCGAGATGGGGCACCGCTAGCCCCCAAAGGCGGGCCGGAGGCAACGCCCTGCAAGTGTCGCTAGGATCGGCGACGAGGGCTGATATAGAAACCCTATGGTGACAATTCACGAAAACTGGCCAGATATCGTCACTGCCATTGCGGCGGTGATTGCATTAGTTTTGTCGATTTTCAGTATTCACTACGCACGAGCCAGCCTCTCCTTGTCGAAGGAACAAGATCGCCGCAGGCTCCCCAGGCTGACCAGCGGCTTTCTCCAAGGCTATTACACGGTGGATACGACTAGCGGCGCCCGTGTCTATCGGATCGAAATTTCCGCCACCAATCCGAGTGATTCCGACAATTCGTTAGTGCGGGTCGAGCTTCGCCTGACTTATCGATTGAACGATGGGACCGAAATGACGGCTCGGCTCAGCCAGATGGGTGGTGACAGACAATTGCGGTTGCCAATGCGCATTGCTGCCCATGAAGCGATCGCAGGATGGTGCCACTTTCAGGTGCCCTCCGCGATTGTCACCGGCAATATGATCGACCAGTATGTAGTCGAACTGACGGATACGCACGATCAAATCGCTTCCGTGACACCCCTTATCCTTTCGGAGCGTCCATCGTGATCCGCAGGCCGAAGCTCACCGAAATCCCGGTCTATCATCCACGCGAAGCGACGCCCGTAGAGATCGTCGGAGACGGGGCAATATCCACGGCTGGAGTCGGCGATGGTCGCATGTTGCCGGTGCTGATCCTCGGCACTCAGCAACGGCCCGATATTGTCGAGTATATTCAAATTCACCAGCATGGTGCCCTCGGCGACGTGAACGTGCAGTGGGGCGAAATGCCCGAGTATTCTGATACAGTGATGCTCATCCTGAGCTTCATCCGGCCTGTGCAGATGAAAGTGATTGTGGCCTTCGATCTGCGCCGCAATCATGGCTTCTTGGTCGAGCAAATTCTCTTAACCAACGGCGTTTACATTCAGGCCGGCGCAAGCGGCGACAGGCTCAAGAACACGATGGATCAGCCTCGTATCGTGATTGAAATCCCTGATACGGGGTTCCGTCGGCAATGGGACAGGCTGTTCCTCCAACATACAGTAACGATGTTGCGCGAGCGCGGCTTGGATCGCAAGCAAGCTAAAGCGGCGGCGCCAGAAGCGATTGCCCAGCTTCGCGAAATCGGCGCGTTCCGAATGGGCTCGGCCACGCGCAACAGTGCGCCGGAGGACGACGAAAACGGTGGGGGGACTGGCAAATGAACGATTTATCCGACACCATCGCCTGCCTTGGCTGGGGATCGCTCGTCTGGCAGCCAAAGGAATTGCCGGTCGTTGGTGACTGGCACCATGACGGGCCAGCGCTGCCGTTGGAGTTTGCGCGCCACTCGGGACAAAAGACTGGCGAGGATCGGTTGACGCTTGTGCTCACCATGTCTGGGCCGGTGATTACGACGCGCTGGGCGAGATTGCAGGTGCCGGATATCGAAAGCGCAAGAAGCGCTTTGCGAAAGCGTGAAGGCTGCACATTGTCGGACATCGGCTTCTACCCCGGCGGATCGTCCGGTGAGTTTGCGAGCGAGATTGCCGAATGGGCAAAGGCCAAGAATTTGAAGGGTGTCGTGTGGACGGCGCTCCCTCCGAAGTTTGCCAATGAAGATGGTCGCGTGCCGACCCAGGATGAAGCGCTTGCCTTCCTGTCCGGCCTCACGGGCAAGCCAAAGGCGTTGGCCGAGGAATATGTTCGAATGGCACCGCTTGCGGTGCAAACGCCCTACCGTGCAGCTATTGAGCGCGAGTTCGGCTGGGCCGCGCTCTCGAAGGAGTAGCGCCTTCGTGCGAACCACTACCGTATGAGCGCATAAATGAGGAATACTGCGATAGCCGCGGCTGCATGAAATAAGACGCGGTGGGTTCAAGTACGGAAAGAAGGGTTCGTCCCAGACCACGTCATTCGGCGCGTCGGCCCTGCAATGAACGAAGGACTGCTCTCGGCGAGCTCGTCAGAGCCTGCGAACGTCCGCTCTTCAGGCGGCTGGGGAAGATGCGATGGTTACCGCGCAGTGTCCGGAATCGACACATCGGCTCTCTGAAGCCGCCATTCGGCAAAGTCCCACTAGGGGACATCCGGCGTGCCACGATAGGTCTGCCGAACCTCGCCAAATCGCCGTTAAACCGGAGCTCCGGGGGGACGCATTCTACCCCCGGCGTTGCGCACGCCTTTCGGTTCGCGATGTAAGAATCCTTGACTTGGCGACCTCTGGCCTTGGATGTGCTGTCGTCTCGTTAGCGTGTCAGGGGAGGGCACCCGGCCTCAAGAAGTCCTTTTGACTTGGCTGGCACGGCCTGCGTCATAGGCCGCCAGCCATTTGGTTCGAACAAGATCGTAGAGGCTAGCGGGCAACATGCCGTAGGCTACGTTGCCATCCTTGTCGCCGGACACAGGCCGTAGATCAGGTCCCGGCCACTGGAATCGGTTGGCTTCGGACAAGACAATCCATGAGCGTGCGTCATCTAGACCCAGTCGTGCCTTGGTGCGCGTCGGAATTTCGACTGCAAGGCGGTTATCCGCTGGCGGCGTATGTGTGATGGGGAGCGCCGTCACTATTTGCTGGCCATCCTTGGTTGTGGTGGTGAGTAGGACAGCGCATGGCCGATCCTTCCTGCCATCTTCGACGCCAGCTTTAGCTTCATGGCTCCAGAGAAACGAGTAACGAATTACAAGGCCTGGAACAGGGATTGGAAGCGGCATTAATGATCCCGGGTCTCGTCATCAAACTGCGCGGCCTCGGAAGGTATACGCGCTGCGGCAACGGCGGCGCGGTCGTCTTCGGTGAAATCGCTGAGAGTCATGACCTCGCGATCGCGGCTCTTGAGCCGCAGATACTCGGCATGCGACATGAGGACCAGACTGTCATGGCCGTGATGGGTGATGGTGAGCGGGGATTCGAGTGCTTGGCGGCTGATGCGGCCGAACGACTTCGAGGCTTCGACGGAACTGACAGAATGGTTCATAGCGATTCTCCTACACGGAAAATACGGATTTTACGGAGAAATTGCAAGAACTGGCTGCGACGGGGTTCGATCACATGCAGAGACAGGCCAGCCTTTGGATCCGTGAGCCTTTCCTTATCACACTGGGCACCGTGTAAATTCCTGAAGCTCAGGGAACCAGAGGACACGGATTTCAGCGGGATTTTGGGTACGATATTGCTTGGAGCGCGAACCTGTCATCGGGAAGCTGGGGTTTGAAGAATTCCCCGAAGGCCGGCATCTGCGATGCCTGAGACATTCAGAGTGAAGGTGGCGTTGGTGTCTGGGCTCGCAGTCGCTGGCGCAAAGGTGTGAAGGAACGTTTCCGTCAAAGGCACGCGCCGCGACGATCGCCTGGGCCGTTTCACAGTTCACATGGACAGTTGCGGTGTCATTATTAACATAATGTATATTATCAATCTAGAACGGGTGGGAAGGTGGATTCTATTTCGAAGTGCGAATTCCGAGCATTTTGGGGCCTTGGCCCCCTATCGAGGAAATCGCATGGCACCTCCCTATCGACAGCTTTGCCTGGATGAGCGCGAAACGATTTATCGCATGAACGAAGCGGGTATGTCTGTGAGCGCGATTGCGGAAAGGCTCGATCGACATCGCTCGACAATCTATCGCGAGTTGCGTCGCAATTACTTCTACGACGAAGACGCCTGGTTTCGCGGTTATTTTCCCAATGTTGCCCATCGCATTGCCCGAGAACGTCGTGCGCCCGGCCGCAAACTCCTGCGCCATCCTTTACTCGCAGCTTACGTAATAGAAGGCCTACAGCGCTGTTGGTCTCCGGAGCAGATCGCCGGCAGGCTGCGCCTCGAAGCGCCTTTTTCCCAGCGCGTCAGCCACGAGACCATCTATCGATACGTCTATAGTGCCGAGGGAAAGCGGCAGGACCTTTACCGACATTTGCCCTGGGCGCGCCGTTGTCGCCGCCCACGCCGTGCACGCAAGCCGCGCGGGTTGCAGATTCCGGCTGCCAACGGGATCAAGCAGCGCCCTGCCGAAATTGCCAATCGCCAGGATTTTGGCCACTGGGAAGGAGATCTCATGGCCTTCCGCCAAATCTACGGAAAGGCCAATCTGGCCTGCCTGGTGGAACGCAAGAGCCGATTCGCCATAGTCTGGTGCAATCCGAACCGCGGTTCGGCGGGCATCATGGCGGGCATTTGCCAGCACCTTGCCCCCTTCCCCGATGTCTTGCGACAAAGCGTCACGTTTGATCGGGGGACTGAATTCGCCGGGTTCCGCGCGCTCCATTCCGAATTGAAGATGTGCAGCTATTTCTGCGACCCAAAGGCCCCATGGCAAAAAGGTGGCGTCGAGAATTTCAACGGCCGGTTGCGCCGCTTCCTACCTTCGGACACCGACATTGCCGCGATGGAAGTGCCCCAGATCGAGGCCATCTGCCACCAGCTCAACAGCACGCCACGCAAGTGTCTTGGCTATCGCACGCCCGGGGAGGTCCTTATGCAGCAAGTCAACCTCCCCATACAGCCAAACGATCAGCCGGAGGCGGGGCTCGCCCCGCCTCCGGCTGAATGTTAAAACATCGAACTGCCGTCGCACTTCAAATGGAACTCGCAAGATCGATGCGGACACGCTGGCGAGTTTGTATGCGGCCGGCTACCTGCCGGAAATCTGGACGCCGGACGCAGCGACCGAGCGGATGCGCCGACTTGCTGCTCGGCAATTTCAAATCGTCCGGCACCGCACGCGGATCAAGAACGAGGTGCATTCCATCCTGCACGCTCATCTGATCCCGCGTTGTCCGCATGCCGATCTGTTCAGCGGCGTCGGTCGGGCCTGGCTCTTGCGCCAGCCCGTGCCGGACGACGAGCGTGGTGCCATAGAGCGCCACATTCGCGAGCTCGACCGCTTGGCTGACGATTTGGCAGCCCTCGACAAAGAGATCGCCAGCGACGCGCTCAACGATGACGCAATTGCCAGATTGCTAACCATCACGGGCGTTAACTTGACTGTGGCAGCCGGGATCGTGGCGGCAATCGGCGACATCAATCGCTTCTCGAGCCCGCAAAAACTGGTGAGCTACTTCGGCCTCAACCCGCGGGTACGCCAGTCGGGGCTTGGCGCGACCCACCATGGGCGGATCAGCAAGGTCGGCCGCAGTCACGCGAGGGCGATGCTGGTCGAGGCGGCGTGGGCAGCCGCAAGACGCCTGGGCCGTTGCATGCCTTCTTCGTTCGCATCCGGGCCAAGCGTGGCCACCAAGTGGCGGCTGTCGCCTTGGCTCGCAAGCTGACGGTTCTGTGCTGGCATCTGCTGACCAAGCAGACCGACTATCGTTGGGCGCGCCCTGCGCTGGTCGCCAACAAGCGACGGGCAATGGAACTCAAGGCCGGGAAATCGCAGAAAAAGGGCAACAAGCCCGGCCCAGCCTATGCCTACAACGTCAAAGCGTTGCGCGATCAGGAAATGGAAATCGCCCGCCACGCCGAGCAGGCCTATGAGCAATTCGTAGCCCAGTTGGAGACAAGGCCAAAGGTGCGCGGACGCTCCAAACCGGCAGGGTTGTGACAAGGCGGCCTGACGGAACTCGCAGCCAGGGTTCCGCTCTTCACCACGGAGTCGCCCGCACCATGTCTCCATAGCACATTTTTGTGCGCCGGTTCTTGTCCATCTCATCCGTCATGTTTTGGCTCTGCCGGACCTTGAGCGGCTTTGTGTCCGGCCGGGTCCGCGACACCGCCCTCGGATCACCGTCACCATTACCCTGGCCGGGAAACTCTAACCTGGGCGGTCCAGAGAATGGTGTCGGATCACAAACCGGCGGACTCTCGTTATGATCGCGGGACCAGCGGGGGGCAGGTCACCCGGAAGGCCGTGCCTGGCCAAGAAACCCACAGAACCGTCAGGAGCGCGCATGCGCATCCAGCCGACCCATGAACGGCAAATGCCTGCGCCAAACCCAGGAAAGCTGGGCCTTCAGACAGGCTGTGCGCTGATCAGCTTGCGCAGGCGCCTTCGGGCCAGAACGGCACCTCGGTCGCTTGGCAGGACGAGGGGGTCGAGGTCGAAGAGGTCGGCCTCCCCTACACGCATTTGCTGGGCTTCCAGGATCGGCTTATCTTCATTGACGAAGGCTGCTGTACCCGCATTTTGCATCAAAAGAGTAAAGTCAGCGTCCGCCAGATTGAAATCTCGAGCAAATCCGAAAAAATAGTGGCTTCGCGTTTCGCTTTCCGGTGTAATCCCGTGCAGGGACCACAGGGACCATTCCGGTTCTGACCCCGGCGCAGTGGCGCCGGTTCCCACAACGATCGTGGATGGCGTCAGCCAGTTGGATCGTAACCAGATATCACTCCGGTCCGATGGCAGGTTGGCCCGATAGATGTGGGGCGTTTCCTGATCGCGGGCGATCCATCCCACGGACAGCCCGTCCTTGCTTTCGTCCACCGTCATTTCCGCGTCCGTGACGAAATCGCCGAAGGCCGGATGGACGTAGTCGGAATGCGTGAGGTCGAGCAGATTGTCGACGATCAGCAGCCAGTTCGTTTCCACCGACATGTAGCTGTGAGCCACCGCGCTGGCCGGCAGTGGATCGAGAAAGCTCAAATCAGGAATCATTGCTGAATCGGCGCAGTCCGGGTCACCAAACCACAACCATACACGGCCATATCGCTCGACCGCGGGAAAAGACCGGATGCGGGCACGCTCCGTGATCGGTCCATGCGGATTTCGGACACATTGCCCTGCGCTGTCGAACACGAGGCCATGATAACCGCATGTCACGAGTTCTCCGTCGAACCGCCCGCGCGAAAGCGGTACAAATCGATGGGGGCAGCGATCGACCAGTGCTGCAATCCCCCCGTTTGAACCCCGCGTCAACAGGACCGGCATTCCCAAAAGCGTGCGGGTGAGCGAACCCATTTCCGACAGCTCGTCGCTCCAGGCAGCCTGATACCAGGCCTCATGCAGATATGGCTTTGCCATCAGACTTCTCCCTCTCCTGTGAAAAGCCTAGGCGAGGCCAATCCATCAATTAAGTGCAAATCATTCACGCATCTCATGTATATGGTGCATAATATGAACCTGCGTTCCGTCGATTTGAACTTGCTGCCCATCCTGCAGGCGCTGCTGCGCGAGGGAAGCGTTACAGCCGCTGCCGCAAGTCTGGGCTTGTCGCAATCGGCTACGAGTCATGCACTGACGCGACTGAGGCACGTGTTGCGCGATCCTCTCCTGGTGAAGGTCGGGCGCGGTATGAAGCTGACGCCTCGAGCAGAGCGCCTTCGCGAGAGCGTGAATGCATCATGTGATGCAATCATTCAGGCGCTGTCGCAAGAATCCTTTCACCCTGCCGAAATCGTCCGATCCTTCAAAATTGCCACGCCCGACTACAGCGCTTTAATCGTTGGAAAGACGCTGTTGCCGCAGCTGAGGATGGCAGCGCCGGGCGTCAGCGTTCGGTTCAGCGACGTCGGTCTGTCTACCCGACAACAGATACTCGACGGTTCGTTGGACATGGCCCTGATCGCTCGCATTCCCTCCATCTGCGAGGGGCTTTCCATTCACGGCGGTTTTTTCGAGCAGAAAATCTGCGTGGCTGGCCTGGACCATCCGATCGCTGCAAATGGCAGGGTTACCTTGGCCGAACTGGCGCGGCATGGCCGGCTGAACATCGATTTCGCCAGCTATCTGCTATTGGACAGTGGCGAGGATCAGGCGGCCGAACAGATAAGAGTGGCGCCGTCGCACTTACTGGTCCTGCCCTTTATGGCGGTTGAGACCGGCAGCGTAGCAGTAGTCGGTCGCGCGCTGGGTCTGCTGGCGGCTCGCTACGCTCCAATCCGGGTGATCGAGCTCGATGATTGCGCCGAACCAACAGAGATTTGCCTCGCCTGGAGCCCAGCCAATGATGCTGATCCCGCCCATCGATGGTTGCGCGAACAACTCATTGACATCATGGCTCAGAACTTCGAGTTGACCAGCAAGCAGGTTACCGCTTCCAGTCTGCGGGAGAACCGAACTTGACGCTAGCGACAATGAGTAGCGTGCTGGTCTTGGGAAGAGGCGTTCGAGTAAATCATGCCACAGGAAAGCCTGGCAATAATGGCCGGAGTTACCGACCGTGTAGAGACGGCTGAAAAATGGTCTGGACTGTTTTCCCATCTTTACGGGCCCGTCCGAATATCGTCTCCGAACGACGCGAGCATCGCAGGGGGCATCAGGGTCGTAAATTTGTGGCGAATGAAGCTTTGCCGGATCGCCATAGGGCCCTACCGCATCGGGCTTTCTCCGGCGCTTGCTCGCCCTGGCGAGCATCTCTTCAATGAACTGCGGTTCCAGACGAGCGGAAGCACCCGGTTCGATCAAGATGGCCTGACAATCATGTTGGAGCCGGGCGACTGCCTGGTTCACAATGTTTCGCGCCCCCATAGTTTCTCCAGTGCCCGTCCATCCTCCTATGACAGTGTGATCGTCCCAATCGACCTTATCCGTTTACAAGGTGTGCCCACTGAGATGTTGTGGGCGCGGCAAATCCCGGGTGCTGAGTTGGATGACAATGCCATCACAGCCTACAAGATCGCAAAAACGGTTCTCGAGGATCAACCCAAGCTCCACGAGCCTGCGGCCGCTACAGTGGCCGATGCCATTATCACCCTCCTGCAACATAGTTTCTCCCGGGGTGTCGTAGGCGCCGAAGGACTTACTCGGCCCGCGCTGATGCGTTGGCGAGCGAAGGCCCATATCGAGGATCATCTCCGTGATCCGGAACTGAATATCGGTCAACTATGCACGGTTCTTGGATGCAGCAAACGTTACCTGCATAGGCTCTTCCATGAAGAAGGAAGCAGCATACAGCGATATATCTGGCAGCGGCGACTCGAAAGATGCCGGCAGGCTTTGGAAAACCCGTCGGGTCAGATGAAATCCATCACCGACATTGCATTCTCATGGGGTTTTTCCAGCGCATCGCATTTCACCAGGCTGTTCAAGAACCAATTTGGATTTCCGCCATCCGAATTGAAGGGCCGCAAAGTGACCCGCGGCGAACACGCCCCGTAAAGCCGCTACCGGCCTGGTTCGATTGACAGCAACGTGGTCGTACCGTCTGAACGATGATCTTCCCAGCAATCACCAACGTCATGGGGCTCCATGGTACCTCGATGATCGGGACGGGGAAGAGGCTTGGATATACGCGTGCAGAGTTTGACGCCATCGATGGTCCACGTGCCGCCAAGTTGCTGGCCTTTGTCGTCCACGCCAGTCAGTGTACCGTCGGGATTGTACCACAGCCGAGCATTGCCGCGCGCTGACTTCACCACCAGCGTATTGCCGAAAAGATTATCCATGGGACTCATCCCGATCTCCCTACATGCTCCGGAGATGGACGAAAATGGGTGGAGCAATGGAGAAGGGCGAGAGTCTGACCCTCGCCCTTCCCCCCCAATTCCCGTCTAACGACGGATCAGAAATTGACCCGGGCGCGGACGCCATAAGTGCGAGGTGGACGAAGCATCCCCGCCAACATGCCATCCGGTCCGGCAAGTGCATTGTTGATAAAAGGTGCTCGGAAGGAGGTTGTGAACACCGTGTGATTGGTGAGATTACGCCCCCACAAAGCGACGGACCATTTCTTGTCGGCCGAAGTGTAGGTGAGGTCTGCATCCACCAGCGCATATCCGTCCTGCACCTCCGACGGTAGGAAATCGACCGCCGTATAATAACTGGACGAAAACTGCATCGAGGCGCCCGCTTGAACCGTCGCGCCGTCGGCCAGATCGAAGATATGGTCGTAGCTGACATTCCCGGTCCATGTCGGGGTGCGCACCAATTGAAAGCCAGAACAGTCTATTTGCCCGCCGCCCACGGCGCAACGAGTAACCGGGACGCCGATCGGCGGCGCATTTTAGAGGAAACTGTCATATCTGCTCTTGTTATATTGCACCCCCACGGCGAGACGATCCGCATTCGTCGGCTGGAACACTATGTCGATCATTCCGCCATAGCTCTTGGCCTTGCCGGCATTGGCCGTGATCAGCGTGAAATAGCCGGGCAGGCTCGTTGGCCCCAGATAGGCTTCCTGATGATCCCGGTAATTATAGTAGAAGGCTTCCAAGTTCAGCTGAAGCTTGTTGTCGAGCAAGCGGTTCTTGAGACCGAGCTCGAATGCAGTCAACTTTTCCGCGTTGAACGAGGCCGGCGGCGGAGCGGCATAAAAGCCGCCCGATTTGAAGCCGGTGCTGGCGTTTCCGTAGAGCAGCGATCGCGGCGCGACGTCATATTCGAAACCCGCCTTCCAGGTGATGCTGTTATAGCTATCGCGATCAGCCAGGTTGAACGACAAGGCACATGGCGTCGTTGGAAGGGGCGGTGTGGCGGTGAGATTGTAGCCCGACGGACAGGTCAAATTAGGCGGCAAGGTTGCTGGGGTACGGTAATCGATATTGACGCCGTTTTGGGTCTTTCGCTCATAGGTGTAGCGCAGACCGCCCGTCAGCCTGAACGCATCGGCTATGCTGTAGGTCATTTGACCAAAGACGGCATAGCTGCGGGTTTGCGACCCGTAGTCGGGGATATCTGCTGCGCTGAAACCGGTTTGATTGAAGCGCAGGGTCTTGCCGGACTGGTTGGCCTGACGCTCATCGAAGAAATAGCCGCCGAGAACCCATTTCAGTCCATCGCCCTGATGGGCCAAGCGAACTTCGACGCTGCTCTGCTTGTCCTGCTCATATTCGACGAACTCGTAATTTGGCACGAAGAAGCGGTTGGCCTGCTTGCCGAACCGGTAGGCCGGAAGGATCGTCAGCGTCGCCGGGCCCAAATCCCAATTCAGTTCCGCGCTCACCCCGTATACAGTGCTATCGCGAAAACCGTCACTGCGCGGTAGCGCCCCGGTCATCAGAAACCCCGGTGGCGCGGTATTGGCAAGGACGATGTCACGCCAAGCCTGCTGCGTCGGCCCAGCCCAGGGGTCACCGATGTCACTGTGCATCAACGTGAAGCTAGAGCCCTTGCCTCCGTCATGCTGATAGAAGCCCGTCAGCAGCAACGAAACGTCTTTGCCCGGATCGAACAACAGGTGGACACGGCCAGCCTGGCTCTTTTCGTCATCATAGCCGTCTTCCAGATATCCGTCGCGGCGCGAAAGCTTGCCCGCGAAACGGACGGCAATGCTGTCAGACAGAGGCAAATTCAGGGCGGCAGAACCTCCGATCAGATCGTAGTTCCCGGCATTCCCCTCGATATAACCGCTCACTTCGCCCAACTTCGGCCGATTCGAAATGAGATTGATTGCGCCGCCCGAGGCGTTCCGGCCGTACAGCGTGCCCTGTGGCCCCTTCAGAACTTCGATGCGCGTGACGTGCTCCCCTGAAATGTGACCGATTTTGAGTAGAGTCCGACGCGAAGGAGTCGGACGGATATGAAGCGGAGCAGGTTCAGCGAAGAGCAGATCATCGCGATCTTGAAGGAGCAGGAGGCCGGGATGGCGACGGCGGACGTGTGCCGTCGTCACGGGATCAGCTCGGCGACGTTCTACAAGTGGAAATCGAAGTATGGCGGGCTGGAGGTGTCCGAGGCACGGCGACTGCGCGCGCTCGAGGACGAGAACGCGAAGCTGAAGAAGTTGCTGGCTGAGGCGATGCTGGACAACGTGGTGCTGAAGGATCTGGCGTCAAAAAATGTATGACCCGCCCTGTCCATGCAAGGGTCGTTTGGTGTTGACGGTGCCAGTCTGCACAAATGTATCCGACCTCTCGCGAGTGGACCGCTGTTGCGGCCAGGCCTTGATGAGATCCGCGCGTACCGTTCTCGGATAAATGCTCCGGGCTGTTGGCCCGCTTTTTTGACGGAGCTTACGATACGCTGGTCAACTGTTTCGTCATCACGCTCACGAACCTCGCAGTCTGTAGCGCGTTGGATCAGCCGAAGGCTGGATCCCTCCGCTCGTAACTGGCACCCGGCTTGGTCAGCACAACCCACAGGATGCGGGCGATCTTGGCAGCCAATGCGACAGTGACCTTGTTCTTGTGCATACGGCTCTCCAGGCCATCAAGCCACGGCCCCAGGCGGTCCCGGCTTCGGTCAAGATGCGTCACACAGGATCGGGCTCCGTGGATGATCATGCGCCGGAGGTACTTGTTGCCGCGCTTGCTAATCCCGAGCAGCCTCGTTTTGCCGCCGGTCGAGTACTCCCGAGGAACGAGGCCGAGCCATGCTGCCAAGTCACGAGCTTTACGGAACTGACGACCATTGCCTGCTGAAGCAAGCAAGGCCGTGGAGGCCAAAGGGCCAACGCCTGGCACAGTCATCAATCGGCGCGCCGTGTCGCTGCGTGCGGCTATGGCTTCGATTTCGCGGTTCATTGCCGCAATGCGCTGTTCGAGATCACCCAGTTCACCGAACACCTCATTCAGCAAATGGCGCATGGCAGGGCTGAGCTCATTGCCTTCGTCGGCCAGGACACGCGGCATGTCTGCCTTGAATTTGCCTGCACCTTGATGGATCGCGATGCCATATTCCAGGCAGAAGGCGCGCATCTGGCTGATCAGCCGAGTGCGATGGGCGATCATCCGGTCGCGGACGCGATGGAGCGCCTGCAGGTCGATCTGTTCGGGCGTTCTGATCTCAACGAAGCGCATCGTCGGCCTTGTCACGGCTTCCGCGATGGCCTCCGCGTCGATGATGTCGTTCTTGTTCGACTTCACGAAGGGTTTCACAAACTGTGCCGGCACTATCCGCACCGTATGCCCCATCGCCTGGAGCTTGCGTGCCAACCACTGCGAGCCGGGACACGCTTCCATCCCGACCAGCACCGGGGAAGCGCGTTCAAAGAACTGCAGCACCGTCTCTCGTCTGAACGTCGCTTTCTGGATCGGCGAGTGTTCGGCATCGAGACCGACGACGTGAAAGACCGTCTTGCCGATGTCGATGCCGAACACAGCCGCATCTCTTGGCTTGTTACGTATACTCATTGCATCCTCCTTCTTGATCAGCCCACTTTGAGTGGAAGGACAGGGCGGGTCATCCCATTAATGGTAACGCCCGGCGCTAAGCGGGAAGCCGTCGCCCATGCTCGTGACCATCACGGGCTGAGCGAGCGTCGGGCGTGCAACCTGGTCGGCGTGAGCCGCCGCGTGATCCGGTATCGGTCGTCGCGGCCAGGCGATGGTCCGTTGCGGCAGCGACTGCGCGAACTGGCGACGGAGCGTCGCCGGTTCGGCTACCGGCGCCTGGGCTATCTGCTGGCGCGGGAGGGCATAACGCCCAACCACAAGAAGCTGCTGCGGATATATCGCGAGGAGAACCTGCGGGTCCGTCGCCGCGGTGGTCGTAAGCGTGCCCTGGGCACGCGAGCGCCGATGGTGCTGCCGGATGGGCCGAACCAACGCTGGTCACTAGACTTCGTCTCCGACACCCTGACCTGCAGCCGCCGGTTCCGCATCCTGTGCGTGGTCGACGACTACACGCGGGAGTGCCTGGCGCTGGTGGCGGACACCTCGCTGTCGGGCGTGCGGGTTGCGCGGGAGCTGACGCGGCTGATCGGGATGCGCGGCAAGCCGCATACGGTGGTCAGCGACAATGGCACCGAACTGACCTCGTCGGCCATCTTGCGCTGGTCGCAGGAACGGCGGGTCGAATGGCATTACATCGCCCCAGGCAAGCCGATGCAGAACGGCTTCGTCGAGAGCTTCAACGGTCGCTTGCGCGACGAATGCCTCAACGAGACGCTGTTCACGTCGCTGCCACATGTCCGCTTCGTGCTGGACGCCTGGCGGCATGATTACAATCCTGTTTCATAACACCCATCTGTCTATGCTGTTGTAGGGAATAGGATATTCTGATCGGGATGTGATCCCGCGGGGTGCCTGGGGTTCTTCCGCACCCGGTGAAGAAGGTTTTGGGCTTCCTGTTTTTCGAGATCTGACCGGTTGAATATCCAGGGGCCGTCAGACAATGGGTGCTGCCCTTTGATTTCCCCGGCCTCGGCGGCGAGGCGCAATGTCTTCGGGGCAACACCAATGAACCGTGCGGCTTTGTTCAGGCTGAGCCATGGCTCGTTGCCATCCGGTGCGGGTCGGAAGACTGGGATCTTGTGATGCGACCTGTGCGCTGTAACGCGTTCTCTGGTCCAGCGATTGCCATGTCCGGTCAATAGTCCATTGCGGTTGAGAAGCCCGGCAATCAGATCGTCGCTGGCAATCAACACGAGTTGCCGGATGGCCGCGACAATGTCGCCAGAAGTGCTGTTGCGTTGGCCTCGCCTGCGCTTCGGCAGGCGCATTTCGGTATGGATGCCGCCTATCCAATGAACCATCAGGACGATCTCGGAAGTCGCATCATCGATATCAGCGACGACTTCCTGAATGACGGTGCGCACGATGCGCTTCTTGAGCCGCGCATCCGTCGTGGAAGCCGCCCAAACCGAACGCAGATCCTGGGCGAGTGAAGCAATGCCGGGTTGCATCAGCGGTGACGGTTTCGGCGTCGTCCTATCGTGTGCGCTGATTTTGCTCTCAATTTCGCCCACCAGTTCAAGGGCGCGATTCCAACGGCCCTCCAGTTCCGCTGCAACAAGCCGGTTCTCAGGGTCTGCAGCATCAAATTGCCGGAAGGCTCGATTGGCGGCGTAACGAGCTGCTTCCAGATCACGGCCAAGCGCGTCACGCACCTGATCACGACGACTGGAGGCCTGGGCTTCAGCTTCGGCCGCTGCAGCGATCGCCCCCGGTTCAACGACGCGCAGGATGGCCCCCTCGATTGCATCATCTACGCGCAGCCCGCCAAAGGCGATGCATCGCGGCTCGCCATTATCCAAATGGCCTCTCCAGCACGAATAGCGCGGAATGTTGTGCTTTGTCCCTGTGTAGCGAACCGTGAGCTTGCGCCCGCAGCGCCGGCAACGGAAAAGCCCGGCGAGAAGGGCATCGCCATGCTTGGGCGCGCCGTGATGACGGCTCGTGACTGCATTGTCGCTTACCATCTTGCGAATTGCCTCGGCCCGCTCCCAACTGACATAGCCTTCGTGCGCGTCAGGAATGAGTGCCAACCATTCCTGACGCGCATTGCGCCGGATGGTGGCGGATTGGCCAAATCCGGGCGTCGCGCTTGTCTTACCATAAGCGTAGGCACCGCCGTAAACCGGGTTCTCGATCATTCGGTGGATCGTTGCATAGGTTGGCCTGCGCCACACCGTATCGCCACCGTTGCGCTTGGCAGGCAAATCCAACTCGTGTTCCAGAAACCACATGAGGGCCTGACGAGCGCTGCCAAGTTCAACGACCTTATCGAATACCAGCGTGATGGCTTCCTGCACACGGCGATCAGGATCCTTCTCGAGCCGATCTCCAGCCTTCACAAAACCGACAGGGGCGGCAACGACAAGTTCGCCGCGCCGCGCCTTCTCGTAACGGGCCGAGAGCGAGCGCTGGCGTAGCAGATCCAGTTCATATTCGTTGAGGCTCCCCTTCAAGCCGAGCAATAGGCGGTCGTTACCTTGTCGAGGAGCGTATACGGTCTCCTGATCGATCAAAACGGTATCGACGACGCGGCACATCTCGATGAGCTGCTGCCAGTCCCGGCTGTTGCGGGCAAATCGAGACACTTCCCGCGCGGCTACAGCGCCGATCTTGCCAAGGCAAACCTCGGCAACCATCCGTTCGAAGCCGGCACGTGTTACCGTCCCGGCGGCCGAGCGGCCGAGATCGTCATCGATGATCTCGACGCGGGACCAACCCAGTGAGGTCAGGCGATCGCGCATGGCATATTGCAGAGCGCTGCTCTCCCGGTTGTGTAGAACCTGGTGGGCAGATGACTGCCTGACATACAGGATTGCCTTGCGCTCGAGATGATGCGGCCTGATCTTTTCATGCATCATGATCCGCGCCCTCCCGTGAGTTTGTCGGTTCTCCCGCGATGTGATCGAGGATCAAGCGCGCCATCAGTTGCTTCAGCTTCCGGCGTGTCTCGTCCGGCAAGGTCTGCCACGGCGGCACGGGCGCTGCCTGTCCTTCGCTTGGGATGAGGAACAGGTCGAACTGGTAGGCTGTGGGCTGGCGAGGCATCGGCATCTCTCCGAATCATGTCCTGAGAACCCGATGCTGCGCCGATATTCCCGGATTGCGATGCCGCTCCACCGCCAATCAACAACACAGACAGGGCATCGATCGCTGCCATAGAAACCTGGGGTGTGGAGGCGACAAGCCAGCCAGCACTTACACTCCGGTCGAACATCCAACCCGGCACCTCCAGCGAACGGTCGCAATCACCGCCCAACAGGCTGCAACGAAAGACCGCCGCGCCATTCTTCTCAATCACTTCATGAACGTAAATCTGGCGCCCGGCCCAAGGATGCCAAGGGTAAAGGAGCTCGCGATCACAGGTTCCGTGGGTGTTCTGTCGTCGAGTTGTACAACCACGTCAGGCCGCACTCGAAACTGGGCGGGAGAACCCCCGCCGAGAAAGCCGGC